>CAZLOM010000023.1:0-20205 GCA_964561185.1 uncultured Piscirickettsiaceae bacterium | reverse complement strand
TTTAATGCCTCACCCGCCACCAAATCAATCCCACAACCATGCCAAATAAGCCACCAAATATCCATAGCGGTAACATCACAGGTTGATTCCACGCTTCTTGCGCGAGATGACGTGATTCAACATCCAAACGGCGATATTTCAAGGTATTATTTGCCATCAGGTTGGGATACACATTACGCACCCAACCATGAAACAGGCTGACGTTTTGGGGATAATAGCCAAATAACCAAGGGGCATCGTCACGCACCATACCAATGGCTTGGGCGATCAGTTCACGTCTTTTGGGGCTGTCTTCCATTTCGCTGATTTGCTGATAAAGTATGTCGAAGTCAGCATTGTGATAGTTTGAAGCGTTCTCACCACCATGATCTACTTTGGCATTCGCCCCTAATAATAAAAACAAGAAATTTTCGGCATCAGGATAATCGGCATTCCAGCCCCAGCTAAAAATTTGCGCATTGCCCGAACGCATTTTTTCTTGAAAACGGTTGTAATCAGAACTGCGAATCACCAATTGAATACCCAGTTTAGCAAACTGTTTGCGCATCCAATCCAATTGTGCCTTATCATCGGCTCCTGTACTGACGGTGTCATAATACAGCACCAACGCATTGCCAGTCTTGGGGTCAATGCCATCAGGATAACCTGCTTGCACTAAGAGGGCCTTGGCATCGCTGAGTGGACGGCGAACACAGATGTTGCCCTCAGTTTGGTGCGTGATCGGATTACAGTCTTTCGGGGCTCCTGCAATATCGGGCGGTAAAGGCGATTGTGCGACCATCCCGCGACCATTTTGGAAAATAGCGATTTCTTCCTCATAATCAACGGCAATACTGATCGCTTGACGCAAGTATTTTGCCTTGGGGTTGTCTTGACCAATTACGCTATCTTTCATGTTAAACCCCATGTAAGAAAGGCTCGTCGCCACGCTGGACAAGAGTTGAATCCCTTTTTCCTTCATGGTTTCGGTCAGTTGAAAATGTCCTTGCGCATCTAGGGAAATTGCCTGATCAAACACCTCGCTCGCCACCCCTGAAGCATCATAATAGCCTTGCAAGAATTTCCCCCAATAAGGCACAGACTCTTTTTCTAGGGCAAACACAATGCGATCAATAAAGGGTAAGGATTTCCCTGCATCTTGCAACAAGGCAACAGGTATATCATCACTGGCAGAGCTAGGATAATGGTCTGGATGAAAGTGAGGGTTACGTTCTAGTAGCATGCGTCGATTCGGGTTATTCTCAGCGAGATAATAAGCTCCTGACCCCACAGGTTGCCAGCCCCAAGATTGGTTTTTGGCTTTCATTCCTGCTTGAGCATAGTATTCATCGACTTCAAATGGAATCGGTGCGAAGAAGGGCATGGCAAGCCAGTAGATGAAGGGCGGATATACGCCTTTAATTTGAATGACCAATTCATGAGGCGTGATGATCTTAATGCCACTGGGTAAGTGTCGTCGATAGTCTCGCCAAGCCTCTGATTTAGGCAAATGCGATAACCGCTCACTGGCTTCTGCTAAGCCAACAATCAGGGGTTGCATCAGGTCTAAAATCGGAGATCCTAAAGATCTGTCTGCCATACGCGCAATGGCATAGCCCAAATCCTCAGCCGTCACGGCACGTTTATCAGCAAAAGCAGGATGTGGCGCGTAAAACACATCGTCACGCAGGTGAAGGTGGTATTCCGTGATCTGCTGATCCGCCAGATAGGTCATTTTAGGCAATTCCGTTAAAATCAGCGGTTCAAGTTCGTAAGGACGCTTGAGGTAGTGATACTGCAAAGGTGGTTCAACAATATTGCCTAAAAAGATCAACTCATTACTGCTATAAGACTTCACAGGATCGAGTGTTTTCGGCGCAGAAGAAAAGGCAGAAAAGAGGGTGTTGTCATGCGTATATGCACGAGGGTAGGGGTTGTTCCAAGTCGCGGTTACACTGTCACCCCATAGCAGGACTGCCAGTAGTAGCGAATGAATCAAAAATGGTTTCATGCTGGTCGATCCTGATGCTGATTGAGGGTGTTTTTACGGGCTTTAATTTCTGCATATTTTGCCAAAGCGTGTTTACGCGCTAGGTCATGATCGACCAAAGGAAAGGGATAGTCACGCCCTAAAACCAAGCCTAAGCGAGCGCGTTCACTGCTAGGGACTTCCCATGGTGCATGAATCTCTTCGTTGGAGAGTGCAGAAAGCTCTGGTAGATATCGACGAATAAACTTCCCTTCGGGATCAAACTTTCTCGACTGAAGTATGGGGTTGAAAATACGAAAAGGTTGTGCTGAATCACAGCCAGTGGATGCCGCCCATTGCCAACCGCCATTGTTTGCTGATAAATCAAAATCGAGCAATTTCTGAGCAAAGTAAGCCTCGCCCCACTGCCAATTAATGTCTAAGTCTTTAATTAAAAAGGCGGCACTGATCATGCGTAGGCGATTGTGCATATAGCCTGTTTGATTCAGTTGACGCATGGCGGCATCGACAATGGGATAACCCGTCTTACCTGCACACCAAGCCTCAAACCAGTCTTGACGATTGCCCCAAGGTTGCGTGCGCCATTCTGGCAAATAAGCCCTATTGGTCACAAAGGGATGATGCCATAAAAACTGCATGTAAAATTCTCGCCAAATCAATTCTGACAGCCAAGTAGCAGAACCTTCGCTGGTGCGTGAATAGGCTTCAGCAACCAACTGGCGAATAGAAATCAAGCCAAAGCGCAAATAAACCGACAGATAGGAAACCCCTTTAAGATTTGGAAAATCGCGTTGTTGTTTGTAGAGGTCTATGCGACCCAAAAAATCAGCCAATAAGGCTTGTGCGCTCTCGGGGGATGCTGTCAACAAGGATTTTTGAGGGTGAAACCCAAGCCTTGCTAGGTCAATGGCTTCTGTTGGTGCGTTGAATCCCGCGGGTAAGGCTGTTGTCCAATGTGTATAGAAGGGTGAGGCATCATACTCCAGCATATCTGAGTTGGATAATTTCTTGAGCCAAGCATTCTTATAAGGGGTAAAGACGGTCAGCGGCGTTTTCTTTTGCGATAACACCTCATCTTTGGCAAAAATCACTTGATCTTTGATCAGCACTAAGGATTGTTCTTGTTGTATCAGGGCTTCTGCGACGGCTTGATCGCGACCAATCGCTTCAGGCTCATAGTCTTCTCCTGCATAGACGTGCGTGACACCTAATGCCTGAGCCAACAGAGGAATGCGTGTTACAGGGTCATCATGATAGGTGAACAACAAACCACCAAGGTCAGCAATGCTTTGTTGCAGTACTTCTACTGCGCTAAGGATAAAGGATACCCTAAGATCATCTGGAGGCAATTTATCGAGAATGGTGCGATCAACAATAAAGACTGCCCACACCTGCTGATGGGCTTGTAAGGCGTGATAGAGAACAGCGTGATCTGTTAAGCGTAGATCTCGCCGAAACCATAGAAGTGCTGACATCTTGTTACCTTATCCTTGTATGACCAACAAAATGGACACTAGGATAACAAAAAAACCCTCCACGAGGGAGGGTTTTTTGAGCAGTCAAGCTACCGACAGAATCGAACCAATTATTGGTTGAATTCTACGCGACGGTTTTTAGCCCAAGCTGACTCGTCGTTACCTTCCATTGCTGGACGGTCTTCACCAAAGCTTACAACTTTAACGTTGCCAGCAGTAACACCTTCAGCAACTAAAACGTCTTTAACAGACTTAGCACGACGCTCACCTAGGCTTAGGTTGTATTCACGAGTACCGCGCTCGTCACAATGACCTTCTAAAGTCACTGAACCAGAAGCACCTAACTTAGCCGCTTGTGATTTGATCACAGGCATGAACTCAGATCTGATTTCAGCACGGTCAAAATCAAAATAAACAGCAGAACCAGAGGCAACATTGCTACCACTAGCATCTGCACCAGCACCTACTACTGGAACTGCTGGTGCTGCAGTTGTCTTAGAACCTTCTTCAGTTGGTGTAGAAGAACAACCAGCCAATACCAAACCTGCAACAGCAACAGCAAGCAAATTCATTTTATTCATGAATGAAACACCCTTATGTCAAAACAATTAAACACAAAAACCATAAACCACGCACGAATGCGACTGAGGTATAGATTACACCACTTGTTGTAAAAATACAACAAAAAAATAATCTTTTTATATCCCTATTCAATACATCTGTCGCATCATGCAAAAAGATCAAACCGCTTGCGCCTTTTCAAGGCGTTTACCGCGATAATACTCATAGATGTAATAGACCAATGGAATCACCACCAGTGTCAGCGCAGTAGAAGCAAAAGTACCAAAAATCAACGCAACCGCCAATCCACCAAATACAGGGTCAGTAATCATGATCGCTGAACCGAGAATGATGGCTAAAGCAGTCAGTAGGATAGGGCGGAAACGCACTTTACCCGCTTCAATCACCGCTGATTTCAAATCTTGTCCCTGTGCACGATACTCTAAAATAAAGTCGATTAGCAGTAGAGAATTACGTACCACAATCCCTGCTAAGGCAATAACCCCAATCATGGAAGTTGCTGTAAATGCCTGATCGGTCGCCCAGTGACCAGGGAAAATACCGATCATGGTCAGAGGAATGGCACCCATCACGATCACAGGCAACATGAAGGATTTGTAGTAAGCCACGAGGATCAAATAAATAAAGATCAAGGCAACAATAAAGGCACTGCCCATGTCACGGAACACGTCTAGGGTCAGGCGCATTTCTCCACCCCATAACAGGGTGTAGTCGGTAACATCCTTAGGTTGCGCTTCAACAAACGCAAGGTTAGCCGTGTTGAATACTGCACCAGAGGTGAGCGGTTGTTGATCTATCCATTTGTCTCCTGCTAATACGGCATACACTGGGCTAGAGGCGAGAAGCTCACCACCCACAAAGACCACAGGGTGTTGATCTTTGGTGTAAATCGGTTTGCCTGCAATCACTTTATCAATGTGCGCCAAGGCTGATAATGGTACTGATTCTCCTGCCATACTGGTGACACGCAATGACAACAACTGTTCAGCAACCGTTCTGTCTGAGCGTGGTAGGCGCACTAAAATATCAATGGGTTCACGTGCATCATCAACGTGTAACGTCCCAATGCTGAAGCCAGAGACATAGTCACGCAACATTTTAGCCACTTTAGCAGGCACAACGCCCAATAAATTGGCTTGCTCAGGATCAATGATCACTTCGTAGGTTTCTAAGTCAGTGGTTACTGAGTTGTCTTGGTTAATCATGCCGTAGATATTGTACATTTTTTGTTCAATTTCTTCGGCAGACAAGCGTAGTTTTTCATAGTCAGGGCCATAAAGCTCTGCCATGATTTGGGCTTGTACAGGTGGTCCAGGTGGTGTTTCGTAAATTTTGATTTTAGCCGTTGGGTTTTCTGTTTTCACAGGGGCTAAGGCTTTATCAAGTTTACGCGCAATATCATGTGACGCATCACTACGTTCATGTTTGCCAATTAAGTTCACTCGAATTTGAGCAAAATTACTCCCTTGACGAATCATGTCACCGCGTACCAAGGCGGCAAAGTCGATCGGTGCGGCTTCACCTAGGAAAATTTGATAATCCTTAACGTGTTCCGTTTTTGCCAAGACTTGTGTCACTTGTTGTACCACTCGATCGGTTGACTCAACGGCTGTTCCAGCTGGTAGATCCACTTGTAACAAGAAGGTGTTGGTGTTGTCATTTGGCAACATTTTGAGCTCAACACCCATCGCGCTTTGTGGACCATTCACCCCTTCATCACGCACAAATTGCCATGCAGGCATGACCATTGCGCCCATCAGCATCGCAACCACGATGCCTAAGAAGACATTGCGGTAAGTGCGCGAGTCAATCATTGGCGTAATGACTTTGACGTAGAGTTTTTGTAACCAATCCTCTTTTTCGACATGATGATCATTCAATGAGTTTGATAATGCCATATGCGCTAAGGCTTTTTTCGTTAAAAAGACACGCGCCGCCCATGGTACGATCATGTAGGCAATCAATAAGGAAGCGATCATCGCAATGGGTACGTTAAAGGGAATGGGTGACATAAAGGGTCCCATCATCCCTGTTACGAATGCCATCGGAATGAACGCAAGAATGACTGCTAAGGTAGCAATATTGGTCGGATTACCGATTTCATTGGTGGCATCAATAAACAACTGATCCAAACCATTTTTAGGCACACCCATATGCAAGTGACGGTGGATGTTTTCAATCACCACGATGGCGGCATCAACCAATAAGCCCAAGGATAAAATTAACGCAAATAGGGTGATACGGTTAATGGTTTGTCCCGCAATTAAGCCAACCACCAATACCACAAACAAAATCAAGGGAACCGTGAGGGTTACGATACCCGCTTCACGCCAGCCCAAGAATAGCACCAGAATCACCACCACTGAGCCAATAGCAATCATTAAATGTTCAACCAGTGTATTAACCGCTTCATCGGCTTTTTCACCATCGTCACGGGTAACGGTTACAATAACATCACTGGGAATCATGCTTTGCTTCAATGCTTCCAGTTTGCTTAACACATCACCAGCAACGGTGACGGCGTTAGTGCCTGCTTTTTTAGCAATCGCAATGGTAACGGAAGGTAATTCATTACCTGCTGTTCCAGCACCTGCAGGACCATAGCCAAAGCGAGAGTACTGATCGACTTCTTTAGAAGATTCTTCGATGGTGGCAACATCTTTTAAGTAAATGGCTTTGCCTTGTTCAACACCAATGATGATATTGCCTACTTCTTCAGCCGTGCCCAAATAACCTTTGACACGTAGTGGGTGGTTGAGGTTGTTATTAACCACTTCCCCAATGGGTAAAGACGCATTAGCACCTTTTAACATATCGCTGATTTGGTTGAGGGTAATGCCCGTCATGCTTAGGCGTTGAGAGTCCAACCAAATGTTAATGGTTTTGGGTGAGCCTGACATGACGTTGGTATAAGACACCCCCGGCACATTGCGCAATTGCTCTAGCAGTTTGAAAGAGACATCACGCAGTGACATACCATCGAGTAGCTCACTGGTTAGCGTGAGTGTCATGATCGGAACATCATCAACGTTAATCGGACGCACTAAAGGCTCTAAGGTATCTGGTGGCATACGATCACGATTGTGCATCAGCTGGCTATACAGCTTAACCAAAGAGTCTTCTTGGCTTTCACCAACCTTAAATTGAACGGTAATCACGCCTGCATCATTGGTGGCATAACCAAAAGTATGGTCAACCCCAGATAAGGAGTTCATCAGTGCTTCCAAGGGTTTAACCACCATGTTAGACACTTCGGTCGGGGTTGCACCAGGTTTGGGGATGATGATATTGACCGCTGGTACAATGATTTGTGGGTTATATTCCCGTGGCGTAAGTATCAAGGCCATTGCTCCCGCAAGAACAATCGCAAACATAATCATCGCCGTAATTTTAGAATGAATAAAAGCACTGGCCAGTTTGCCCGCGCTGTTCATTTCTGTCTGCTGATGTGTGTCAGCATGATGTTGACCTGACATTAAGCACCTCCTACCTTGGTGGTAATATGGTCGCCATTTAGGGCAGGTAGCTTACTGTCAATCAATAGATTTTCGCCTGCTTCTAAGCCTGATTGCACTTCAACTTGGTTATCATAACTACTGCCAAGGCGTAACATACGGAAACGTGCTAACTGATCTTTACCAACGACAAAGGCTCCCACAATACCGCCACGTGTGACCACCGCTTCTTTAGGAATCAACAAGGTGTTTCTTTGACCGCGCACAAAGACAATACGCGCAAAGGTTCCCGAAGTGACATTAATGTGATTGGCAGGCATAGACAACTTAACGGTATGGGTACGGGTGATGGGGTTGGCCGCCGCAACCAAGGTGGAAACAAGCGCAGTAACCGATTGCTCTTTACCTTCAAACACCACTTGTGCTTCATGACCGATTTTTAATTGACGATAAAGATCACCAGAAACTTCTACCTGCACACTCATCAAATTACGGTTTTCTAATACGAGCACAGGATTTCCTGGCGCCGCTAGGTCGCCTGTAACCGCCATCTTTTGCACGATGACACCATCAAAAGGTGCTTTAACATCAGCGTAGCGCATTTGTCCTTTTGCTTGCTCTAACCCTGCTTCAGCGGCAGAAAGATTCTCCTGAGCCACTTGATATTGTAGCTTAACCTTGTCAAACTGCTGATGAGAAACTGATTGTTCTTTGAATAACTTACCGAAGCGATCAAAGTCTGATTTAGCATCAGCCAATGCCGCCTTAGCTTGCGCTACTGCTGATTGTGCTTGACGAATTTGTGAGTTAATGTCTGTGGGGTCAATGGCAAACAACAGATCGCCTTCTTTAACCGCTTCGCCAGCCTTTACGTTCAAATTGCGAATATAGCCCATGAGGCGTGATGCAATTTTTGCCTGTTGGTCGGGAACCACCGATCCAGGAAGCACTTCAGTGAGGTTAACAACGCTCGGTTGAACATTCAGAATGTGACCTGAGTTTTCACGAGCGGCGGGCTGTTCTCCTGCAAAGGCAGAAAGATTCATCGCCAGTAATAATGATAGGCTAAGGGTTTTTAGGGTATAGCTTGTCCCTAAGGGTTTTTTGTTCTGTGAAGTCATCTGACACAGCTCCTAAATTTTGTTAAACCGTTTTGGCAGTGATGTTGTTTGAGAATCTGATGTGAAGTTAAAACATCGATTCACTGAGTTCTCCAGTTAACACACGTAATAACGCACGTTGTAAATTCCCTTCCTGACGTGCGGCAATTAAGTCTGCCTGTGCTTTGAGTTTTTGGGTTTCAGCCACGAGCACTTCTGTGATGGTTGCTACACCACCTTCATGGCGTTGCTTCACTAGGCGAGAGGCTTCATCAGCCTGCTCAACGTTCAGTTGTAGAGCTATGGCACGTTTTTGCGCTTCATTGGCTTTGCGGAAGGCTTCTGATACCTTAAAATCTACTTCGTTTTCGGCTTTTTTGACCTGTGATTTTAATTCACCTTGCGTGGCACGAGCGCGATCAACGCCAGCTTTCGTTACCCCAAAGTCGGTGAGTGTCCAAGACAAAGATCCAGCAATCAAATAGCTGTTATGATTTAACGCCAGCGTATCATCATTCCAATCTTGTCGTGCCAATAGCCCGACAGTAGGCAAGTAGTCTGCTTTTGCGGCATCTAAAGCTGAACCTGCCGCTTCTGCCTGTTGGCGAACCGCGCGTAACTGTGGATTATTGCGTAATGCTTTCTCTTTCGCGCGAGCGAGGTCGCATTCACAAGCCGCTACACCTGCACCTTTGATGAGGCTCAATGGGGTATCTAAGGACATACCCATTAACATCTTGAGTTGCTCCATGGCAATATCTCGTTGGTTGTAGGCTTGATCACGCTGAACCTGAACATTAGATAGATGAACCTTAGCCGATAATAATTCTGATTTCACCAATACGCCTTGTGCGCTGAGATTTTCCGCTGTTTTAACAAAAGACTCAGCCGCTTTTACGCCTTTCTCAGCCACATCTGCGAAAGCCTCAGCGGTATCAATGCCTTCAAAGGTTTGAATCACCATAAACATGAGTTGTTGCTGTGCCGCCTGATCACCAGCTTGTGCCGCCGCTAAGTAGCTCTTGGCTTGACGCAGATAGGCATCAAGTTTACCGCCTGTATAAACAGGCATCTGGGCTTCTAGGCGGGTGTTGATGTTGCTGTAATCACTGGGGTGATTAAGGTTTTTCGGGGCGGTAGTTAAGCTCGATGGTCCTGTAAATTCCCCAGCACCGAAATCATTAAAAGTGGCAGATTGTTGCATCAATTTCATACCGAACACATTGAGTGGATCATTACTTCGACTGGCGGTAATGCTTGCGGTGAGTTTCGGTAAATAACTGCTGGATGCTTGATCAATTGCCGCCTGTGCTTGTGTGATCTTGGCGTTTGTTGCCATGAGCTCTGGGTTTTGACTGAGTGCCAAGGATAAACATTGGCGTAAATTCAAGTTTTCTGCTGATACCTGCCCTGCCAATAGCGCGGATCCTAGTCCAATTCCTAACATAACACGACGCATGGTCACCATCCTTTAGTATTCAGTATGAGGGGTTCTCAAAAAAATAGGTTGTTTTCTCAGTTAAACATTTCTATAAACGAGTCATTCTAACAAAAGAAAGCACGAGATTCTAACTTATCATCATAGCATAATCTGCTTATATTAGCTAATGATCATATAAGAATAACTTATAGAAGTATTTTATGATCTGTCTTATGCTTTTCTAGTCTGTGTTACAATGTAAACTCCATTATCTTACAAGTTAGTCTGTTAACGCTTTATGAATCAATCAACTATTCCCTTGTCTCTGTATGTGCATTGGCCTTGGTGTGTACAAAAATGCCCCTACTGTGATTTTAACTCTCACACCTCAGGGCGTGAACTGGTGTCTGCATACAGTAACGCCTTACTCACTGATTGGCAAAGGCAATATGCTGTGCTTGGTGCTCAACGTCCGATCAGGAGTATTTTTTTTGGGGGTGGTACGCCGTCTTTAGCCCCGCCTGAGGTGATTGCGCAAATGATTGAGCAGGTAGCCAAGGTTGCTGGGGTGACTGAAGATGTGGAAATTACCTTAGAGGCAAATCCTGGAACGGTTGATTTAGCCAATTTTGCAGGCTATTTTTCAGCAGGGGTGAATCGGTTATCCTTAGGTGTGCAGAGTTTTGATGATGGACTATTGCAGAAAATAGGACGTATTCATGACTCGCGTCAAGTCCTGCAAGCCATTGAGGTTGCTCACCGTGTCGGCTTTAGGCGTTTGAACCTTGATTTAATGACAGGATTACCCAGTCAAACAATGGCGCAAGCCCTCACGGATATTGATACGGCTATTGCAATCTCGCCTGAGCATTTGTCACTGTATCAGTTGACGCTTGAACCCAATACGCCCTTTTTTGCGCGTCCTCCAGTGGGTCTGCCCGATGATGATCTGGCAGATGACTTGCAGATGGCTGTTCATGAGCGAGCCAGAGCAGGGGGCTATCAGCAATATGAGGTGTCTGCGTGGGCAAAATCAGCCAAACAACGCAGTCAGCATAATCTTAATTATTGGCAGTTTGGTGACTATTTAGGTGTTGGTGCTGGGGCGCACGGTAAAATAACCCTTGCGAGCGGTGGCATCCAGCGTACGCATACCGCCAAAACGCCACAAGCCTATCTTAATGCGGTGCAAGCGTCAGTACAGACTCAGTATCTCGGCGCTTCAGTGATTGCTGAAGATGATTTGCCTTTTGAGTTTTTATTAAATGCGTTACGCTTGACCGATGGCGTGGATAGCCGTTTGTTTGGTGATAGAACGGGATTGCCCTTATCTGTATTAACGCAACGATGGGATTCATTGGTACAAGAGGGGTTGTTGGTTGAGTTAACTCAGGGAATACGAGCAACGGATCATGGCTATCGACATTTGAACGCGGTATTAGCAAAATGGTTGGACTAAGCCTGAACACGACTGAGCTTCAGTGGCAAAAAGCATTACCAAAAGAAGTGGCTGTTTCTCAGCGTCCGTTATTGTTAGCAATGGGGTCTTTGACGCAAGCATTGAGTCACCTCTGTGGTCAAGAAGTGAGGGTAGAGGTATTGCAGGAGGTTTTCTCGGAGGTGGTGTCTGCGTATCCGATGGGTAATGAGATCAGTAGGTTTTTATGGGTAAGAGAGGTCGTATTATTTTGTCGTGATACCGCAGTATTATACGCAGTGAGTAAAGTGGCTTTTCAGAATACGCAAGAAAGGGATGATTTTTTATCGGGTCAACATGCGTTTGCTGAATTACAGCGACTGGGAACTCGCCCACTAGGCTATTGGCTGATGCAAAATGCGTGTGTCAGAAGTGAATTTGAGTATGCAATGCTTGAAACAGGGAGGTTAGATGGGGATTTTCTTCAAGCTTTTGACCGACTGCCCGCACGCCGATCATTTTTATTCAGAGGAGGGCAGTCGTTGGAATTGGTAGAAGTATTTCTACCCAGTGTATCATGCGAAGACTAATTCTTCCTCGTCTTCACTGACTTCTGAGACCTTGTCCATTTCAGTCAGTAAGTAATCGAGATGATACTCTAATTCACATTGATACGCAGACTCTGAAATATCCGACGCGATTTCAGCGCGGATACTGTCGATTTGTGCCGTTGAGGTCATGTTTTTACCATCCGTATTACACATTAAATCGAAAATGCATTACATCACCATCTTGTACGATGTAATCCTTCCCTTCTAACCTGAGTTTACCTGCCTCTTTACAGCCAGATTCACCCTTGTAAGAAACGAAGTCATTATAACTCATAACTTCAGCACGAATAAAGCCTCTTTCGAAATCTGAGTGAATCACACCAGCAGACTGTGGTGCTGTGGCACCAATGGGTATCGTCCATGCGCGTACTTCTTTAACCCCAGCGGTAAAGTAAGTTTGGAAACCAAGTAGTTGATAACCTGTACGAATAATACGATTCAATCCGGGTTCATCCAGCCCCATATCCGTGAGAAACATGGCTTTTTCGTCTTCATCCAGTAGCGCGATTTCTGCTTCCATTGCCGCACAAACAGGCACAACGTCAGCGTTTAATTCTTTGGCTTTGGCGCGAACAGCATCAAGAAGAGGGTTGTTTTCAAAGCCATCTTCGGCGACGTTGGCAATCAACATCATGGGTTTAACGGTTAATAAATGGAGGTCGTAGAGTTCTGCAAGCTCTTCTTTTTCTAGGTTAAGCTCACGTACGAGCTTGCCTTCGTGTGTTCCAGCGAGGGCTTTTTCGATCACCGCTTTTTTAGCGATGGCTAACTTGTCACCAACACGTGCCGCTTTTTCAACACGAACCAAGCCTTTTTCTAAGCTTTCCATATCGGCTAAAACGAGTTCGGTGTTAATGACTTCTAAGTCTGATAAAGGGTCAACTTTACCCGCAACGTGGATAATGTCATCAGAGTCAAAACAACGTACCACTTGCGCAATGGCATGAGCTTCGCGGATATGTGCTAAGAATTTGTTTCCTAAGCCTTCACCTTTAGAGGCACCCGCAACAATACCAGCAATATCAACAAATTCCATTGTTGTCGGTAAGACTCGTTCAGGTTTGACGATTTCGGCTAATGCGTCTAAACGAGGATCTGGAACAGGCACAATACCAACGTTTGGTTCAATGGTACAGAAAGGGTAGTTTTCAGCGGCAATCGCGGCTTTTGTTAACGCATTAAATAAGGTTGATTTGCCTACGTTTGGTAAGCCAACGATTCCACATTTGAAACCCATGTTGTTATCCTTTAGTATGAAGTTTGTTCATTGCGATGGGTAGTTTGTCGGCAAATACGTCTGGCATGACATGCAAGCTACGGGTAATTGCGTCTTCCAAAGCTACTTTTTCTGATTTCGCAAACGCGTGTAAGACATAGTTTGACACTTGATGGCGATCACCAGGATGTCCTATACCCAATCGTAAGCGAAGAAATTCTTGCGTGCCTAAGGCTTTAATCATGTCCTTGAGACCATTATGACCACCTGCACCACCACCCATTTTTAATTTGGCATCACCTGGTGATAGGTCTAATTCATCATGGACAGCTAAGACAGCTTGAGGTTGAATTTTGTAGAAGTTAGCGACAGCTGATACTGCCATACCACTACGATTCATAAAGGTGGTTGGCTTTAGCAGGAAAATATCCCGACCATCGACAGTGCCTTTGGCAAGTTCGCCAAAAAATTTACTCTGTTGAGAAAAAGAGACACCTAAGTCTTGTGCTAAAGCAGTAACAAAGAAAAAGCCAGCATTGTGCCGCGTTTCTTCATAGTCACGTCCAGGATTTCCCAGACCAACAATCAATTGCGGCGCCATGCTGGCTATTCTCTCGTGTCAGAATGACAAGGTGAGTCAGAAACGAATTAACGTTTCTTAGACTTACCAAGACCAACAACAGCTTGGTCATAGTCTGCGCTACCATGCAACAAGGCAGTCACTTCTACGCCTTCTGGTAGGCTTAAGTCTGACAAGCGTAGGCGAGTGTTTTCACCCATGCCAGATACATCAACGTCAATAGATGATGGTAAGTGTTGTGGTAAACAACGTACTTCAACATCTACTTGGAAGAAGGTCATTACGCCACCCGCTTTAACACCAGGTGCCACATCAGCACCGATAAAGTTAAGCGGTATGCGTTTGTAGATTTTACGTGTTGCTTCAAGACGTTGTAAGTCAAGGTGCATGATGATTGGCTTTGCAGGATGACGCTGTACTGCTTTAATCACAACAGTTTCTTCTTCAGTCAATCCTTTTAAGGTAATTGGGCTGTTGAATACTGCTTCGTCATCAAACGCATGTACTAAAAAGTTATGATCAATAACAGCACTTAATGGGGCTTTACCAGCACCATAAATAATGGCAGGAACTTTTCCAGCATGACGTAGGCGGCGGCTCGCACCTTTCCCCTCGTCAGTACGAGGCTGAACTTCCCAAATACGATTTTCCATAGTAAACTCCAATGGATTTTAAGCACACAATAAAAAGCAGGGCACGCGACCATGCCCCGCAGTAAAAAGAGGAATTATACAGGATTTTTAGGGGGAATGAAAGACATCATCGAGCTAACAGACTCTTCCTCGTGAACACGACGAATGGTTTCTCCTAAAATAGATCCAATAGACAGTTGACGAATTTTTTCGCATTCTTGCGCTGTGCGTGATAACGGAATAGAATCGGTGACAACCAATTCATCAATGGGATAGTTTTTAATATTTTCAAGCGCAGGACCAGATAATACCGCGTGTGTACAGTAAGCTCGAACCGTAACAGCTCCCTTTTCTTTGAGTGCCGCCGCCGCTTTGCACAGTGTGCCAGCGGTATCCACCATGTCATCAACAATCACACAATGTTGTCCAGACACATCACCAATAATGTTCATGACTTCTGCCACATTGGCTTGTGGGCGACGCTTATCAATAATCGCTAACTCAGCGTCTAATTGTTTGGCAACCACACGTGCACGTACGACACCTCCGACATCAGGAGAAACGACCCGTACAGGCATACCAATCGCACGAATGTCTTGTACAAAGAGTTGTGATGCGTAAACATTATCAACAGGAATGTCAAAGAAACCTTGAATCTGGTCAGAATGTAGGTCAACCGTTAAGATACGATCAGCACCAGCAACGGTGAGCATATTCGCAGTAAGTTTAGCGGTAATGGGAACTCGTGCTGAGTTGACACGACGATCCTGACGCGCGAAGCCATAGTAGGGAATGACGGCCGTAATGCGTTTGGCAGAGGCACGTTTGAGTGCATCAATAAGCACCAACATTTCCATTAAATTATCAGCAGGATTTGGTGTGCAGGTGGGTTGAACCACATAAACGTCCATACCGCGAACAGACTCTTTAACTTCGACTTGAATTTCACCGTCGCTGAAACGACCAATGGTGCATTCACCCAGTTGCATAGACAAAGATTGTGCAATGCGTTCTGATAGCGTTAGGTTAGCATTACCAGAAAAAATAATAAATTCGTGTTTAGCCACTTGAAAGAATCCTTTTGGGATACTTAATGTTTAAGAAGAGAAGGGAACTTTAAGAAGAATGATGGCTGGGTCGGCTGGATTCGAACCAACGCATGGCGGGATCAAAACCCGCTGCCTTACCGCTTGGCGACGACCCATCAATTTGGTATGGGCTTATTATAGCACGCTGGATAAGGATTGCAAGTCTTTTATCAAAAAAAGTTAAAGAATTTTGCTTTTTATGGCGGGCATTAGTAAAATATAAAGTATAAACAGTTAGTTAATAATACTTAAAGCCGAGGTTAGGTTAAATGTTAGAGCGGGTTAGGATGTTGGGTGTGAGAGCCTTAGGGGTGTTATCAGCGATTGGGCAAGCTTTTTTCTTTATGGTTTTGCTGTTGCGTGTACTTCCTGCACAAGTGTTACGTGTCTCTGAGTGGATTAGGCAAGTGTATTTCACAGGCGTGTTATCTTTACCAATTGTGTTGGTTGCTGGTTTGTTTGTCGGCATGGTGTTGGCATTGCAGGCTTACAATATATTGGTTAACTTTAATGCCACAGAAACAGTTGGTGTGATGGTGACCTTAACGCTATTAAGAGAGTTAGGGCCAGTGGTGACTGCTTTATTGTTTGCGGGGCGGGCAGGTTCGGCATTAACGGCTGAAATCGGGTTGATGAAATCAACGGAACAGTTATCAGCTTTAGAAATGATTGGTATTGATCCATTTGCGCGTATTTTGGTGCCACGTTGGTTGGCGGTCTTAATCTCTTTACCCTTGCTGACGCTTCTCTTTAATGTGATGGGTGTTTGGGGTGGTTATCTTGTTGGTGTGGAAGCTCTCTCTATTGATAATGGTACTTTCTGGTCGCAAATACAGGCTACAGTTGATTGGCAGGAAGACGTGATGTCAAGTTTGATCAAATCCGTTGTTTTTGCATTACTGATTGGTAGCATTGCTTTATATCAAGGCTATCATGCGATTCCAACGGCTGAAGGGGTTAGTATGGCAACCACCAGAACGGTGGTTCAGGCATCTTTAGCGATTTTGGGGATGGACTTTGTGTTGACTGCGGTCATGTTTGATTGATGGTTTGATTGATAATGCGAGCAGGATGATGTTTACAGCTCTGTCTGTCTTGTGGCGGTCGGCAAGACCTCCTTTTTTATGGCTCACCCCTATAATTATTGCGTTAGCTTGGGCTGTGGCACAGTTCAACGGGCATCGTTTGCCTGAAGACTCGTTAATCATCATGATGATGGTTTCTGCCTTATCTGCCGCTTTGGCCAGTAATTGGTTAAATGAACATTTTGATGCGCAATCAGGCTTGGATCAGCAAACGCAACAAACGCCTTTTTCAGGGGGAAGTAAAGCCTTAATTGAGGCACCGCAATATCGTGAATTGGTCAAGTGGGCGGGGCTATTGGCTGTATCTGTGTCTGTATGGTCAGGGTTATATCTTGCGGTTGAGGTAGGGTGGGCTTTACTGTTGCTCGGTGTGATAGGGATTGCTTTGGTAATTGGTTATACGCCTGTCATCAATCGTTTTCCTTTGTTGTGTTTACTCGCTCCTGGTTTAGGTTATGGGTTGGTGATCTATTTAGGTAGTTATTGGGTATTGAGTGGTTTGGCGTTAGATGTTGGGATGTTGGTGTTACCAATTCCCTTAGTCTTAGTTTCAGCACTGTTATTGCTCAATCAATTTCCTGATGCTGAAGTTGACCTGAGTGTCGGGCGTAATCATTGGGTGATTGCCTTTGGTAAGTCTCAATCCATTAAGCTGTTTTTGTGGTTACACTTGCTGGCGACAGCATGGTTAATTGCGTTGGTTGTTCTGCAGATGTTACCAGTGACTGCCTTGTTAGGATTGTTGGCGAGTCTTGGTAGTGTCATATTATGGCGATCCTTGAGGCATATTGATCCTCAGCAGATTCCGCTACCGCTGATGGGAATCAATGTTGCTGTTGTTCTGGCGATGCCTGTGTTGATTACTATTGGGTTGCTTGGTTTTTGAGGATTGTTTTTTGTTGTCTCTCAATCAAGTTGCGTTTTTGCAAGAGAGGTTTTGATGCTTGTGAGCCCTGCTAAACGATTTTTCTGCTATTTTTATATCTTTTTATGATAAAAATTATGTAATAATTTTATATATCAATAAGATAGCTTAAATAGTTGTTAATTATATTAACTTAGCTATTTTCGTTTTGATGTGTATATTGTATCATATAGAATGTCTTGAAGACCCTAGTAGGTTGTAAGCACACATACAACCTAACCGATTAGAAGATTAGCACACAGTCAGACGGTGAAAAAAATGCGACAACGCGATGGTCACTATGTTGACGACGATGAACGCGATAAAATTTTAGAAGCGATTGAACAACAAGCACGTTCCATATCACAAGCCAGAGGTACCAGCGAGGGTCAAAGGTTAAGTGATTGGTTAAGTGCGGCGGAGGACGTTATGCCAGAAGTAAAAAAACCAGCAGTTAAGCCGATGAGTCTATCCAGATCAAGCAGTACTGAATCAGCACGTGGTATGTCTGCATCAGCATTGATGGGCGTGGTAGCGGCTGGTACAGTAGTGGTTGGCATGGCTGTGGGCGGAACCCTTGCCTATCTGCAAGTCATGGAAAAAATGAGTGATCTTGAGGATACCAGCCAATATTTAGCAGATCGAGTATCCAGTTTTGAGTCGGTTATTAAGGAAGTACAGCAATCCTCAGGTGAGAAGGTGATGGGGATTTCTGATGAAGGTGAAGTACAAGCGGTTTCTGCCCCCAATCATGCCGTGTCAGCTGAGTTTATTGATGCTCGATTACAAGCGCAAACCAGCTTAATTGCGAAAGAAATGGAAGATCGTTTCCAAGCATTGATGGATCGCTTAGATCATAAATTGGCATCGATTCGTGCAGAGCAAATGGACAAATTAAAAGAGATCAATTCTGCACCCGTTCCAGTGGTTGCCTTAGCCCATCCTCCTGTGGTGGAAGCTCCTTTGGCAATGACGGCACCTGTTTCCTCTGCAACAACACCGTCTCCGATTGCGCCTATTGCAATGCCAAGCGCACCAACTGTGCCAGAGCCTAGTGTTAAGACACCTGAAAATGCTGAGGCTTCAGCCGATCAGCCTGTCGATCCTAATGCTTGGTTGATGGGATTAAACTCGGATATTTTTGTACTACAACTGGGTAGTAGTCCAAAAATGGAAGGTCTCAATCCAACCATTAAGAAAATGCACGATCCTGATGCTGCGCGTTTGTTATCGGTGAAAGCAAATGGTACACAACGCTTTATTTTGGTAACAGGTCCCTTTGAAACACGTGAAGAGGCGAAAAAAGCCGCTGATCAAGCACGTATTGAGTTGGGTATTACCGCTTGGATGCGTAAGGTGTCTGATGTGCGTGCTTTATTAGAGCGTCAGTGATTGATAGCGTTGGTGTAGTGCTAGGCACTGTGCCATGAGGTGATTTTTTCTTTCTTCCTCAGACAGTTCGTGATTGCTGTTGTCGATGACATCATCGGCAATGGCAAGGCGAGCTTCTCGTTTTGCTTGTTGCTGAATTATTTTGAGCGCAAGCGATTCATCAATTGCGTCACGTTTCATTAACCTTTCTCGTTGAACTTCTGGGTGACAATCAACCACCAATACTCGACTCACATACTCAGGAATGCCTGTTTCTTGTAACAGAGGAATCACGGCGATGGCATAATGTCCTTGAGGTGTTTGTGCAATTTCTTGAATCATGCTGTGTCGAATCAGCGGATGTAAATAAGCCTCTAACCATGCTTTGTCTTGTGGGTGATGAAAGATGTGAGCGCGTAAGGCTGAACGATCTAAGATTCCCTCTGTTGTTAGCATTTCATGCCCAAAGTGGGCAACCAATCCCGCCAATGCAGGTTGGTTAGGCTCAACCAATTGACGTGCAATAACATCGGCATCAACAATCTTTGCACCGAGTTGTTCAAAACACTGGGCTATGGTTGATTTGCCACTGGCAATCCCGCCTGTCAGAGCAATGGTGTAGGGTAGAGGTGTTGCCATGCTCATACCGTCGTTGTTGCAGAGGTTATTTGATCCAACCAAGGTACAACGACTTCATCTAAGAGAACAAAATCTTCCACGGGCGACAATGGCCAGATACGACGATGAACACGGTCAGCAAGTTTTGGTAAGTGCCAAAGTTGCATGATCGGTGCCGTGTCGCCTAATTCTTGTCTGAGTTGTGATAACAGTTCTTCCCAAATGAGGCTTGATAATCCCATGGCGTGGGTAAAGGCTTGCGTTTGAGGCACAGCAAACCATACTTGTGTCTGTTGATTGATCGCTTGAGCATGAATGCTTGCTCTGAGCAACCAATAAGGATAGGTGAGATTGGTTGTTAATTCTGTTTGCCAATCGGCTAAAGAAATGTACAGCATCGGCATTGGGCTTTTGAGGTGATAGCCCGTCCACACCCAGCCTGTGAGAGAAAGAGATAATTGCGTCAATTGTTCTGTCAGTTGATGGCTACCTGCTTCCAGATGTGCCAAGTCAATGGCTATCAAGAGAGGCGCGGGATAACCCCTAGCCTCTATTTCATCCGCCAGCACAAATAAGGCTTCTTGATCCTGATCTGTCAGTAACAGTTGAATCCCTTTCTGTGCCATCTGCCATGCAGTCGCACGACCAAGATCACTCAATGCGCCGACAATCATCCATGTTG
>CAZLOM010000022.1:0-20232 GCA_964561185.1 uncultured Piscirickettsiaceae bacterium | reverse complement strand
TAGCGATTTCACGTCCACCGATGAATAACTCAAAACGGTCAGTTACTTCTGGATTGTCATCATTACGACGCGCGAGCGGTGAGGTTTCTGCTGGGTATTCGGTGATGAAGGTGGGTTGAATCAATTGATGCTCAACGGTTTCTTCAAACAGTACCGTTTGCACCTTGCCCAATCCAGAACCTGCCAACAGCTTAAAGCCTTTGCTTTCAACAATTTTAGTGAGTTTTTCCAAATCCTCTAGGTCGTCAGCAGTGACATCAGCGTTGTATTTCAAAATAGATTGCTTAATGCTGAGACGTTCAAACGGACCCGCAAAAGAAATATCCGTCCCTTGATAATTGAACGTCAAATCTCCTGTGATCGCTACCGCCAACTCACCCAATAATTGTTCAGTCAGGTTCATCAAATCCTTATAATCTGCATAAGCCCAGTAAAATTCCATCATGGTAAATTCTGGGTTATGACGCGCAGACAATCCCTCGTTGCGGAAGTTACGATTGATTTCAAAGACTTGTTCCATCCCACCCACAACCAAACGCTTCAAATACAACTCAGGTGCGATACGGAGATATAACGGCATATCTAGCGCGTTATGATGGGTGATGAAAGGTTTTGCCGCCGCGCCACCTGGAATCGGGTGCATCATGGGCGTTTCAACTTCTAGGAAGCCTTTGTCGATCATGAACTTACGAATTTGTGCAATCGCTTGTGAGCGACGAATAAAGGTTGCACGGCTGTGAGGATTGACAATCAAGTCAACATAACGCTGACGGTAACGCACTTCGGTATCATGCAAGCCGTGAAACTTATCAGGCAGTGGACGAATCGACTTAGTCAATAATTGTGCTTGATTGGCATGAAGCGTCAATTCACCTGTGTTGGTACGGAATAGGAAACCTGTCACCCCAACAATATCACCCAGATCCCAATGTTTGGCTTCTTCATAAACCGCATCACCAATATCTTGACCACGCAAATACACTTGAATTTGACCGCTTGAATCTTGCAGTGTCAAAAAGCTGGCTTTACCCATGATGCGCTTGAGCATGATACGACCCGCAACGGTCGCAATCACGGGTTCTGCCAACTCAGCTAATGCCGCCTTGTCTAAATGGGCATAACTGGCTTGTAACTCAGCAGATAGGGTATCGCGCTTAAAGGTGTTGGGAAAGGCATTACGCTGTTCACGAATATGGCTTAGTTTTGCACGACGCTCTGCGATGACATGATTTTCATCGTGATGTTCTACGGTTTGATTTTGTTCACTCATGGTAACTTTCCTTACAATCCAGCCTTCAAACTGGCTTCAATAAACTGATCCAAATCCCCATCCAACACGCCCTGCGTGTTACCGACTTCTACGTTGGTGCGAAGGTCTTTAATTCGTCCCGAATCCAATACGTAAGAGCGAATTTGACTGCCCCACGTCACATCAGATTTGGTTTCTTCCAAGGCTTGTTTCTCAGCACTGCGCTTGTTCATTTCCAACTCATACAACTTCGCACGCAATTGCTTCATCGCTTCATCTTTGTTTTGATGCTGTGACCGACCCGCTTGTGATTGCGTTACCGTATTGGTGGGAAGGTGGGTGATACGCACCGCAGATTCTGTACGGTTAACGTGCTGACCACCCGCACCACTGGCGCGATACACGTCGATGCGTAAATCAGCAGGGTTGATGTCAATGTCAACATTATCATCAATTTCTGGCGACACAAACACTGAAGCAAAGGAGGTATGACGCTTGTTATTAGAGTCAAAAGGAGACTTACGCACCAAACGATGCACGCCCGTTTCTGTACGACACCAACCGTAAGCGTATTCGCCCTTGACGTGAATGGTCGCACTTTTAATCCCTGCTACGTCACCGTCAGAGACTTCCATCAACTCAGCTTCAAAGCCTTTCGACTCAATCCAACGCAAATACATACGCAAGAGGATATTGGCCCAGTCCTGTGCCTCTGTACCACCAGAACCCGATTGAATGTCCAGATAGCAGTTATTAGAGTCCATTTCACCACTGAACATCCGCGCAAATTCCATCTTTTCAATGACGGCTTGAGTCGTGTTCAGGTCTTCAATAACGGCATCAGCGGTTTCTTGATCCTCTTCGGCTTCTGCCATTTCGAGCAGTTCGCGCTGACTGGTCAACCCATCAGAAATCTGGTCAAGGTTGGTGACAACGCGCTCTAAATTAACGCGCTCTTTACCAAGGGCTTGTGCTTTTTCGGGGTTGTTCCATATATCGGGATTTTCGAGTTCGCGGGAGACTTCTTGTAATCGCTCTGACTTACCTTCGTAGTCAAAGAAACCCCCTGAGCAGTTCGCAACGCTCATTGAGGTCACGAATGCGAGCATAGATACTGGCCAGTTCCATGTCTGTATTCCTTGAAATGCAATTAAAATGCGTACTATATTCTAACCAATGCTTGGTTGAGGCGAAAGGTTATCTATGATGATGGATTGGGCAAGCAACTCAGTATTGCCTGCCCTTGTCGGCTTATTCCGCTTCCGCTACGGCTGAAACTTCCGCGCTTCTCAGCTGTTGCGCCAGCTTGTCTAACACCCCATTGACGTAAGCGTGTCCACCTTCCGAGCCAAAGGCTTTGGTCAACTCAATAGATTCGTTGATCACCACACGATAGGGTGTAGCAATTTCATGAATCAATTCAAAGCTACCAATGCGTAAGGCAGACAATTCGATCGGATTGAGTTGAGCAATCGGTCGATCAATCGCCGAGCTAATGGTGCTGTCTAAGGTGTCAACCTCTTGTAAAATACCACGCAACAGAGACAAGAAAAACTCTTTACTTCCTAAATTCACTTGAGGGTCGTTTAGGAATTGCAGTTCTAAGTTAAGCTGAGGTGTTGGGTTAATGTGGTGTTGATACAAGGCTTGCAGAACCGCACGTCTGGCTTGCGTTCTCACCGCGAGTCCTTTTTTAACCGTTTGTGGTTTAGACGTTGCTGTGTCGTCCTGTGTCGCATTTTGTGTGTTAGCTGCATCTGCTACGGGCTTGGTATCAGGCATTGTCTGCGCCACCTGCGTCAATCGCGCTTAACAGTTGTGCCATTTCAATGGCCGTTACTGCGGCTTCAAAGCCTTTATTGCCCGCTTTCGTACCTGCTCGCTCAATGGCTTGTTCGATACTATCAACGGTTAAAATACCAAATGAAACGGGTAGACTAAAGTCCAACATGGCTTGCGCCAAGCCTTTCGTCGCTTCGTTAGCAACGAAATCAAAGTGTGGCGTATGTCCGCGAATCACGGCACCCAGTGCGATGATGGCATCATACTTGCCTCGTTGTGCCAGACGTTGCACGGCTAATGGGATTTCAAACGCCCCTGGTACGCGAGCAACATCAATCAGCTCTAAGCTACCACCGTGACGCACAATCGCATCCTTAGCTCCAGCTTCTAAATGATCGACCACAAAACTGTTAAAGCGACCAACCACCAGACCAAATCTGAGTCCTTCAGCGTTGAGCTTGCCTATAAATTCTTTCATCTCTTGATTCTCCTGATAATTATCGAGACAGTGATTGATATGAACACGAGATGTCATATCAATCGGTTTTTCTGCGATTTTAACATTCTTAGCATGAAAAGGCATCTTTTTTGATTTTCTAGCGGTTGTAGATTTTTTACCTCTGATCATGATCGTTTACTCAATTTTGCGAGACTCAACATTAACCAACGGCTGGCATCACTAAAGCGGACTTGAACACGACCATCTGCGCCCATGCCGTCAACGGCAATCACCACGCCTTCACCAAATTTGGGATGCAATACCTTGGTTTGTGGTGGGAAGGGATGATCAGCGAAGTTTGCGGAGGGTTTTACCGACGATTTCGTGCTCTGGTTTTGCGCTGTTTTGTGGGTGTTAATGCCTGTATTACGGGTCAGAAGTTCATGAGGGATTTCGTCAATAAAGCGCGATTCAACCATCATCTGTTCTGAGCCATGAATACGGCGCATCAGGCAGGAAGAGAGGTGTAATGCTTGTTTGGCACGGGTCATGGCAACATACATCAAGCGTCGTTCTTCTTCAATTTCTTCTTTGGTTTCCATCGAACGACTTGAAGGAAATAACCCTTCTTCTAATCCCGTCAAGAAAACAAGGTTAAACTCTAAGCCTTTCGCTGAGTGGATGGTCATTAACTGCACGCGATCGCGCTCATCTTTTTGAGCATCACCTGAGTCTAAGGCGGTTTGAGCAAGGAAATTTAATAGCGGATCTTGATGAGCGGGTAACTCGTCTTCACTGATGCCTTCTTCATTTTCAACGTAGGTTTGAGCGGAGGTAATCAATTCTTCCAAGTTTTCCTGACGACCTTCTCCCGTGATACCCTCTTGACCGTAAAATTCCCACAGTCCAGACGCTAAAATAATCGTCTTCATCAGCACGCCTAAGCCTTGCGTGCGCAGGCTGTGCCAATGCGGAAAAAGCGATAAAAACTGCTGTGCGCCAGCCAATGCCTTACCTGTTAATCCCTGATGTTGAATTAACTGGGTTAAGGCTTGTGTCTGGCTGATGTGATGTTGTTGCGCAAACAAGCGAATCTTTTCTAAAGACTTTGCCCCTAAGCCACGACTGGGCAGATTGATGACTCGATCAAAGGCGGCATCGTCCTGTGGATTCGCCAGCAGTCGTGCGTAAGCTAAGGCATCTTTGATTTCGGCGCGTTCAAAAAAGCGCATACCACCTGTCACCTGATAGGCAATGCCTGCTTGGGTAAGCAGTTGTTCAAAAGTTCGGCTTTGATGATTGGCACGGTATAAAATGGCACATTCACTGAGTGCGTTTCCTGCTCGTTGATGTTGTTGAATCTGGCTTAATACCCAACGTGCTTCGTCATAATCGTTGATGGCACGGTAATAATCAATGTGCTTGCCTTCACCTTGCGCTGACCACAGTGCTTTACCCATGCGTCCTTTGTTGTTGGCGATCACGGCATTAGAGGCGGTGAGAATGTGTTGCGTTGAGCGATAATTTTGTTCTAGTCTGACGAGCTGACAAGGGGTCATGGTTTCGGTAAAGTCTTGGATATTCGCAATCTCAGCCCCACGCCAACCATAAATAGACTGGTCGTCATCCCCCACCACAAAAACACTGGCACTTTCACCTGCTAAGAGTTTTACCCATTGGTACTGCAATCGGTTGGTGTCTTGAAACTCATCGACCAAAATATGACGAAATCGCCCTTGATAATGGTTCAACAATGATGGGTTATTAGCAAGCAATTCATAACTTCTTAAAAGTAATTCACCAAAATCAACCAATCCTGATTGTTGGCAAGCCTGCTCATATAATTCATAAAACTTGAGCCACGGCAGTTGACCATAGTGAGCGAGCGTATCCGCAGGACGGCGACCTGCATCCTTTTCACGGCTAATCAAATAAGCCAGCGTTTTACCTGACAACACCTTATCATCTATCTCATGCTCTTTTAAGATACGACGGCACAAGCGTTGTTGGTCTTCGCTGTCAATCACCGTGAACCCATCGGGAAGATGGGCTTCTTTTGTGTGTCGTCTGAGCAAACGATGGGCTATGCCGTGAAAGGTTCCCATCCATACTGAATTTGCCCATTCAAAGGCAGTGAGCAGGCGATGACGCATTTCCCCAGCCGCTTTGTTGGTAAAGGTCAAGGCAAGCACCTGTGCTGGCCCTTGTTGTTTTTCTAAAAAAAGATAGAGCAATCGCGCAATCAGTACGCTGGTTTTACCGCTTCCTGCCCCCGCTAAGACAAGCGTGTAGGGCGATTCGCTGGTGACAGCCGTATATTGTTGGTTGTTAAGTTTATCTTTCCAGTGCTGAAATGCGTTTTTTGCTTGCATTTTTAATGATAATCCTGTAATAATATCCATCATTCCTTAAAGTGTCACCTACATGGCACGCAGACATTGGTCGAATTCGACTAATCTCGACTGAATATATTCTATTCTAAATCATTCTTATCTACTAAGGGAGATTCATAGTGAGCGATTTAATCATTCATACCAATGATGCTAACTTTAAGCAAGACGTATTAGAGGCAAGCCTGCCAGTGTTATTGGACTTTTGGGCTCCTTGGTGTGGTCCTTGTAAAATGATCGCGCCTATTTTAGATGAAATTGCGCAAGAGTTTGAAGGGAAGGTTGCGGTTGCTAAATTAAACATTGATGAAAATCCTGAGCAAGCCCCTAAGTATGGCGTGCGCGGTATTCCAACCCTAATGTTGTTCAAAAATGGCGCAGTCACAGCAACCCGTGTGGGCGGTTTGTCTAAATCACAATTAGCTGATTTCTTAAACAGCAATTTAGCCTAAGTTTGTGATCACCTTGTCTTTTGCTTCTTTTATCCCTTCTGAATGAAGGGATAAAAATGTCGTCTCAACCATCCGATTACCGTTTCTTAACACTCAATCTACGTGTAGTCTTTCTATCATTTTGTAACTCAGCATAATCTATATACTCATGAACCTAAACGAACTCAAAAAACGCCATATTTCCGAATTGCAAGATATGGCTAACAGTCTTGGTCTTGAACTTACGCGGGCGCGTAAACAAGACATTATTTTTGCCCTACTGAAGGATCACGCTAAAAAAGGTGAAGACATTTCAGGTTCAGGGGTATTAGAAATTTTGCCTGATGGCTTTGGCTTTTTACGAACAGAAGACGGCACTTATTTGTCAGGTCCTGATGACCTTTATGTGTCTCCCAGTCAAATTCGCCGATTTGGTTTGCGCCAAGGTGATACGGTAACGGGAAGAATTCGTACACCGAAAGATGGTGAGCGTTATTTCGCTTTGCTTAAAGTCGATAGCATCAACTACGAACCGCCAGAAGTCGCCCAGCATAAAATTCTGTTTGAAAACCTAACACCGCTTCATGCCACCAAGCGTTTGCGCATGGAAATTGGTAATGGTTCAACGGAAGACATTACCGCGCGTGTGATCGATTTGGTTGCTCCCTTTGGTAAAGGTCAGCGTGGTTTGATTGTTGCACCGCCAAAAGCGGGTAAAACGATGATGTTGCAGAACATTGCGCATTCTATTGCCGTGAATCACCCTGATAGTTACCTGATCGTGCTATTGATTGACGAGCGTCCTGAAGAAGTGACGGAAATGCAACGTACCGTTCGTGGTGAGGTGATTTCATCAACCTTTGATGAACCTGCAAGCCGTCACGTTCAAGTCGCTGAGATGGTGATTGAGAAGGCAAAGCGTCTCACAGAACATAAAAAAGACGTGATCATTTTGTTGGATTCGATTACGCGTTTGGCGCGTGCTTATAACACCGTTGCACCTTCGTCAGGTAAAATTTTAACGGGTGGTGTGGACGCAAGTGCATTACACCGTCCTAAGCGTTTCTTTGGCGCGGCACGTAATATCGAAGAGGGTGGTTCATTAACCATTCTTGCCACGGCATTGGTTGATACTGGCTCTAAAATGGATGATGTCATCTACGAAGAGTTCAAGGGTACGGGTAATATGGAAATCCATTTAGACCGTAACATTGCGGAACGTCGTATATTCCCTGCGATTAACATCAAGCGTTCTGGTACGCGTCGTGAAGAATTGCTGTGTAAAGCCGATGAGTTGAATATGCTGTGGATTATTCGTAAATTTCTTGGCAATATGGGTGAAGTGGAAGCCATGGAGTTTTTATTTGATAAACTCAAGGCAAGCAAGACCAATGATGATTTCTTCCATTCGATGAAACGTGGTAGTTAATTCTGCTCCTTATCTCTGTATGTGATGATCTTGAAAACAGTCCTTTTAAGGGCTGTTTTTTTGTGAACTGGTTCGTTATTGATCTGCTTTGGAGGACTCAGCTAGCTTTTCATGAAAAAAGTGTTGTAAAGTATCGGTGAGCTGATTGAAGTGAATGGGTTTGGTCAGGTATTCGTCCATGCCCAATAAGAGTGCTTTTTCACGGTCACTGGTTAAGGTATTTGCCGAAATAGCAATCACCACTTGATGTTGTTTGTTGGTTAACTCTTGATGACGGATATGAGTAATGGTTTCAAAGCCATCCATGATCGGCATTTGAATATCAAGTAGCACGCAATCGTAGTGTCTTTCGGTTAATTTTTCGAGTGCTTCCTGTCCATTATTAGCAATATCAATGGTTTTTATGTTCAATTTGGCGAGTAGTTTTTGAGCAACCAATTGATTGATTTTATTATCCTCAACCAGTAATACAGACAAGTCTGCCAAGGATACGGCTTCTATGGCGGCAGTAGTGATCGTTGAGTGTTCAGATGTCGTTTGTTGTTCGTGGCTAGGTCGTTGAATCGGTAATTCAAACCAAAAGCGACTGCCTTTATCTTGTTCACTTTCTACATGAATTTGTCCTTGCATGGCTTGTACCAGCAGTTGACTCAGTCTGAGTCCAATACCAGCACCATCGAAGCTTCTTTTATGTCCTTCATTGACTTGTGAAAATGCCTGAAAGAGCAAGCGTTGTTTCTCGGGAGCAATGCCAATTCCTGTATCGGTAATGCTAAAGCGATAGTGTTGTTCATCAGTAGGTTGAATCTCTAGGGTGATTTTCCCTTGACGTGTGAATTTGATGGCATTGGTTAAGAGGTGTGTTAATACCTGTTGTAAGCGGATGAAATCACCTACCAGTTGTTCAGGCACGTCAGGATGTAATGTGATGGTGAACGTCAGTGCTTTTTGCTCGGCAAGCGGTTGAATGGTTTGTGTGAGTTGTTCAACTAGGCTGTTGATATGAAACACGCTCTGTTCAAGATGAATTTTTCCAAACTCGAGTTGATTAACATCGATCATTTGGTTAATAAGTGACAGCAGGTGACTTCCAGCAGTTTGAATATGCTGTAAATTTTCATGTTGTGCACTGCTTAAGTCATCGCTGGTGAGCAGTTGAGAAAAACCAAGAATGGCATTGAGTGGTGTTCTAAGTTCATGACTCATGGTTGCCAAAAATTGTGATTTTACTTCATTAGCGTGTTGCAACGCCAAAATCCGTTGTTCAATCGTTTCAGCCATCTGATTAAAGGTTTGACCGAGTTCATCATATTGACGGTCATCAACGACCAATCGCTGTTTGTAATCACCGTTGGCGATGGCATGAGCCTGTTGGGTAATGCGAGAAAATTGACGACGTAACCAATGATTGATGAGAAGTAGTAAGAAGGCAGAAAGTGACAGCTCTAACAGCGCGATTAAAATACTGCGCGTAAAGGCTTCATGGTAGGCATCTATGTAAAAACGCGTAGAGTGTCCGATCAATAGGCTACCCAAGGGTGAACCAAAAAGAGAAAGCGGAATGAGGTGATCAAAACGAGCATCAGCGAGTGCTGAGGCAGAAAAAGGTTCTTTCTCTGCTGTGGGAATAGGAAGCTTCTCTGACCAGCCAACATTGAGGATCACTTGATCTGCGGTATCCTTGATGATGAGATACTCAATGCCTTCCAACGCCTGCGTTTCTTTCATAATCGCTTCCACCGTCGCATAATCCATTTGGATTAAGGGCGCAGAAAGCGCACTTTGTAAAAAAAGTGCGTTTTCCGTTAAGCGATGTTGTGTTTGTTCTTGCAGGGTTTGGCTGAGATGCGATAGGTTATTACTAATCAGCAGGGACAGCATCAGCCCTTCAATGAACAGACTCGCAATAATCCATTTTGTACCTGTGCTGATACGTTTAAACATCCGTGACAACCACAATCAGAAAGGCTTATTGTGTCGAGTCAAGCAATTGGTAGGCGGCATCAGCTAAGGGCTTAACCGCAAGCAATTCATCTGCTGAGGTAGGCTTGAATCCTTTTAACTTGTTGTCAACTAGGTGTTTTTCACCCTCAGCACTTTGGGTAAATCCTTCAAGGGCTTCTTGCCAGTCAGCTTTACTTAATCCTTTGCCTTCTTTAATCAAATAGATACGACTGGGTTTAGGTTCGCTACGCCACGCCACAGCTACCTTGCTACGCAAGTCATCATTGAGTTTGGTATAGTTTGGCCAAGACATGATCGCAACATCGGCTTTACCCTGAGTGACCATCAAGCTGGCACTGTCTGAGGCACTGGCATAGCTTACTTGGAGATCAGTAGTGGTTAAGCCTATTTCTTTAAGATAATTGAGACCTGTCAAGGTGACAAACGACACAGGGTCTAAGCCAATCACGCGTAAAGGACGGTTGCTGGGGAGTTGATCCGATAAACCAACCAATACCGTCTCTAATCCTTGAGTGTAGGTCATCACGGGTTCATAGTTGGCGTGCTCTGTGGCAATTAACGCCAAATGTGGTGAGGTGATGAGTAAGTCATAGTTGTTTTTCAAGCTACGACGGGTAAACTCACTAAAGGTCGGTGCCGTAACGATTTGTACAGGCTGATGGAGTTTATTTTCTAAATAGTCTCGTAAGGTGGCGTGAGACTCCATGATGACCCTTGCTGAGGAGTGGGGCGCAACGCCGACTAAAATGGGTTCTGCCGATTGACAGCTTAAGGCTACACCTGAAAGTAACACGCCCAATAATTGTTTGACAATGCGCATATTCATGCCGCTCCTTCGGTGAGTTGATGTACCTCTTTAACAAGGGGTTGTTGTTTTGTCAATAGTCTCATGCTTATACCGCTACCTTAGCGGAAATGTGAGGGTGGAATTGGTAGTTCTCGATCACAAAATCGTCAAAAGTATAACAGAAAATACTGTCTGGTTTACGTAATATTTTTAGAGTAGGGAGTGGATAGGTTTCTCTGGTAAGCTGTTCTCTTGCTTGATCTAGTGTATTGCGATAGAGATGTACATCGCCTCCTGTCCAGATAAAATCACCGACTTCAAGATCACATTGATGGGCAATGAGGTGCGTCAGCAGAGCATAGCTGGCAATGTTGAAGGGAACGCCTAAAAACACGTCCGCACTGCGTTGGTAAAGTTGACAATTCAGCTTTCCGTCCATGACTTGAAATTGAAACATGGCATGACAGGCGGCAAGTGCCATGCGTCCAAGTTTGACGTTGGTTTGTGGTGACAGACTTTCGTCAGGTAGATCGGCAGGATTCCATGCAGACACGATCAAGCGTCGGCTATTTGGGCGTGCTTTGATCTGTTCAATCACTTGTTCGATTTGGTTGATTTCTCGTCCATCAGGTGTTGCCCAGCGAATCCATTGCTTGCCATACAGTGGACCAAGCTCACCATCTTCATCAGCCCATTCATCCCAAATGCGAACCCCATGTTCTTTGAGGTAGGCAAGATTGGTATCACCCCGTAAGAACCAGAGCAACTCAATTGCAATGGATTTCCAATGTAGTTTTTTAGTCGTGAGGAGCGGAAAGCCTTCTTGTAGATTAAAGCGCATCTGATGCCCAAAAACACCTATTGTGCCTGTTCCTGTGCGATCATCGCGCCCCGAACCTGTGTTGAGAATGTGACTCACTAACTCAAGATATTGGTGCATGTTGTCATCAGTTCCTTATTGAGAGATACAAGATGTAGAGAGGTAAAGGTTCGCTAGGGCTTGAATGATTAACTCATAGTGATCACTATGCCATCTTATCTATTAAGATTGGGGGAGTGGTTAACCAATTCTTGAGTTGAATCAAGTCATCGCAAAAAGTAATGGGATGATAAGCGGCTAACTCTGCTTTATCATGCACGCCGTGCGTGATGGCAACTGCATCCATGCCGATGGCTTGTGCCATTTCCAGATCAAAAATAGCGTCTCCAACCATTAAGGCTTGCGACACAGGAATGTTCAATTCGGTCAGGATTTCTTGCAACATCAAGGGGTCGGGTTTTGAACGGGTTTCCTCGGCACTTTTGGTCACGACAAAATAATGACCCAAACCTGTTTCTGAGAGCACAAGGTCTAAACCATGACGACTTTTTCCTGTCGCAATGGCGAGACGTTTGCCTGCTTGTGATAGCCTATTAAGGAGTGCTTCTGCTCCCGCGAAGGTCGTCATTGCCGTTTGATTGGCTTCCATAAATTGCCAACGATAAACCGCGTCCATCACCATCTGTTGTCGCTCGCTCGCGGAAGGGTGCAGGCGTTTTAAGACCTCGGTAAGGCTTAATCCGATGTAGCGACGATAGTCCGCATTGCTTTGTTCGGGAAGCTGTGCGCTCAAACTGGCTTGTCTCAGACAATCAACGATGCGCTCGACTGAGTCCATAAGCGTGCCATCCCAGTCGAAGATAATGACTTGATAGCGTGAAAGTGGCGGTGTTGGTGTTAAGGCGTTCATCATAGTACTTTCTTGGTGAATAATGAGCGCATAGTTTAACAAAAAAACGTCTGTAAAACACGGTTAGTGATTATCATTTAGAATACAGGACATCTCTAATAATTCACTATTTCGTCATCCTCGCGTAGGTTGAAATCCATAAAATCAAAGAGATAGATTCTCGTTTTTGTGGGAATGACGGGTTTTTAGAGATGCCCTACAGCTAAATTTTTTTGTTATTGCTTAACTTTGAAATAGGACATGTTTTTTCTCAACTGTTGTGCCTCATGACTCAAGCTATCCGCCGCTATGGTGGTTTCCTCAACCAATACCGAGTTTTCTTGGGTAATGCGGTCAATTTCGGTAATGGCATCGTAGATATGAGTAATGCTAGCAGATTGTTCGTTAGAGGCAAACGCAATTTCCTTGATCATATTGGTAACGTCATCCAAGGATTTTTTAATGTCGTCAAACATGGCTCCTGATTGTTCGACATAGCCTGTACCATGCTCAACCCGTTGCACACTGTCGTCAATCAAGGTTTTGATGTCCTTTGCCGCATTGGCAGATTTAATTGCCAGATTTTTTACCTCAATGGCGACAACAGCAAACCCATGACCATGCTCGCCAGCACGTGCCGCCTCAACAGAAGCATTGAGCGCGAGCATGTTGGTTTTCATTGAGATGTCATTGATCATACTGACAATATCGCTAATTTTTCTACTAGAGTCTTGAATAGATTGCATGGCTGAAATGGCCTTGTGCATGACCTCGAAGCCTTGGTTGGCATTGCGCTGTACCTGTACGGCAATATTCGCCACCTGATTGGCGTTTTCGGTGTTGGCTTCAACCGTTGCCGTCATTTCGGTCATGGTTGCGGTGGTTTCCTCCAACGCGGCAGCCTGCTCTTGTACACGAGAGGATAGTGTCATTGCGCCTTTCGATACTTGATTGGCAGCTTCACTCACTGCGTATGAAACGCTCACGGCGTGAGAAACGACTTGGCTCAAACGATCACTGGCATTATTGATGGAATGTTGCACTTCTTCTAGTTGACCATGAAGATCGCTGGTAGAGCGTTTACTCAAGTCTCCGTCTGCTTGTGCATGAACGATATGTTCAATCTCAATCATCGCGGTATTGAGGCTGGAGAGCAGGTGGTTCATGGCAATATAAACGCGTCCGACCTCATCTTCTCTCTGGACGGGAAGGGTAATACCAAATTGTCCATCCTCAACAACCTGTTCAATTTGATCTACCAAAATAATCATGGGGTTAATGGCGCGTTGCTTGACAATTAACATCACAATTCCTGTAATAAGCAACAGAATAAAGGTCATGATGATCTGCATGTTAATAATGTGTGATTGCGTTTCGCCGATGCGTTGTTCAATCATACTGGCATTTTTGATCAAAATATGACGACCGATGACTTGGTAGCTTTCATCATATAAAGGAACATTGATCAATACCTTGTCACCAACCAATTTGACATCGTAGCCATCGGGGATTGAGTAGCTGTAATGATGGTTGATAATAAAGTCGATGGCATTTTGATCAAACCACTTAGGATGGGCAACCAAGTAGTCGTTGTTGATGGTTTGGTTGTTTTTGACTGAATCAGGAATTTTGCCATAGTGGGCTTTCAGATAATTTTTGTCGAGTAAGAGCACCCAGTCAATGCCCAGTTCTTTGAGGTCTTTTGCTACAGCGGCAACGCCACTGAAAGACTGTACTGTCCCGAGATAACGACCATCAACGATAACAGGTGCGTAGGCAATGGCACCAAATCCTTTCTCGCTGATGCCATAGTTGGCAGTCACTTTCAGTGTTGCTTGCATTTCAGTAAGCAATGGACTTTGAATAATGTCGCCAATGAGTGTTTTATCCCAAGCGGTTGCCAACACCTCATTGCGTTGATTCATGACGCGCGTTAAAATATTTTGATACTTACTGGCACTCGCAAAATGCTGTTGAATGTTGGCGATATCCTCAAAAATCTGCTCAGGGTCTGAGTGATCAAGCCCTTCTTGCACACCATGATAGGCGGTGACGGCCACAGCGATGGCTTTACCTTCTTCGAGCTTATTGCTCATACGCTTTTCAATATCAATATAGGCTTCTGAGAGGCTTTGTCCCAGAAATTGTGGCTCTAGCGGTTCGACTAATTCTTCGTATAACCAAATACCCAATCCAATCATGCTAACTAGCATTAGTCCTGACACAGAGAGAATGATAGAAGTGAAAATGCTGGTGGTTTTTTTGGACATAACATATACCTAGCGGACTTGCCTAATAATAATTGAAATAGGAGAGATAACTTATATTTTTTGTGTCTATTATCAATTTTTATGCCAGATGATGCGAATGCTCTTGCTTTGTAGTACAATTTCGCCTTATTGTTGAACTCAGCTGAAGGATGATGGTTATGAATTGGGGTAAGTTGTTCGATTCTGCGAAATCAGTGTTAGAAGAGGGAATTATTGGTGCGCAGGAACGGGAAAGTCAGCAGGCGATTGCTCATCAAACGAGCAGTGTTCACTCGGTGGACGCGCCTGAGACGACTGCCATGACAGGCGATTTACGAACCGATGCGCTAAATTATCATGCTTACCCAACCCCTGGTAAGTTGAGCATTGCTTTGTCTAAGCCTGCCGAAACAGCACGAGACTTGACCTTAGCTTACAGCCCAGGGGTTGCAGAACCTGTAAAAGCCATTGCGCAAAACCCTGCCGATGCTTATCGCTATACCATGAAAGGTAATTTGGTGGCGGTGATTTCGAACGGTACAGCGATTTTAGGCTTAGGCAATTTAGGTGCCTTAGCCTCTAAGCCTGTGATGGAAGGCAAGGCATTGTTGTTTAAGCGTTTTGCCAATGTCGATGCCATTGATATTGAGGTGGATACCACCGATACCGAAGCCTTGATTCAGACGGTTGCGAACATTGCGGTGAGTTTTGGTGGGATTAACCTTGAAGACATCGCTTCACCGCAATGTTTTGAGGTCGAAAACCGTTTGAAAGCGATGTTGGACATTCCCGTCTTCCATGACGATCAACATGGTACCGCCATTGTGTTGGCGGCAGGCTTAACCAATGCCCTAAAAATTGCCAATAAAACCCTAGACTCTGTGCGTATTGTCTTGGTTGGCGCGGGGGCGGCTGGGACGGCATCTTTGAATTTGTTGTTAGCCTTGGGCGCGAAAAAAGAGAATCTGTTGGTGGTTGACAAGGTTGGCGTTCTACACACAGAAATGACCGACTTACCACCGCATATGGCGCAGTTTGCCGCCAATACGACAGCAAGAAGTTTAGCTGATGCGCTGGTGGGGGCTGATGTGTTTATTGGGGTTTCAGCACCAAACCTCTTAACGCCCGATATGCTCTTGTCGATGGCAGATAATCCGATTGTGTTTGCGATGGCAAACCCAGACCCTGAAATTCGTCCAGAGGTCGCGCAACAGGTTCGTGCGGATGTGATCATTGCCACAGGACGCAGTGACTACTCGAATCAGGTCAACAATGTCCTGTGTTTCCCTTATCTTTTCCGTGGTGCTTTAGATGCCCGCTCAAAAGAGATCAACATGGCAATGAAATTGGCGGCAGTGGATGCCATTGCCGAGTTGACGCTTGAGCCTGTTCCTGATGAGGTCTTGGCTTCTAATAACATCGCGCATTTGAGTTTTGGTCGTGAATATATTTTACCCAAAGCCAATGATCCGCGTTTGAATGCACGTGTGTCTGGAGCAGTGTATCAAGCGGCGGTTGATTCTGGTGTGGCACGTGTTTGATTGCTTAGGCTCGGTTTAGGGGTTGGTGATGCGTCACTGGCTGTATCAGTTGTTGATGATGTTGGCGTTTCCGCTGTGGCTCTATTACAGTTTTCGGCGGTGTCGTCAGTCGGTGGCAACAGGGGCGTGTTGGTGCGAATTGTGGGGCATGCGTCTGCCAAACCTGCCTAAGGGTGGGGTTTGGGTTCATGCCGTCTCTTTGGGGGAAGCACAGGTCGCGGTACATCTGATGCGTGAATTGCGTCAGTGTTATCCTGCTGTGCCGATTTTCTTTTCCGCTGGGAATCGCAGTGCCTTAACGCGCGTAAAGCAGGCTGATGATTTGATGCACGCTCCCTTGGCTGTCAGCTATTTGCCCTTGGATTATGCGTGGATTCGTCGTCGGTTGTTTCAGAAACTTGAGCCGAGTCTGTTGGTGTTGATCGAAACAGAGTTATGGCCTAATTTGCTTTTAACGGCACATCGCCATGCTGTCCCAGTGGCAATGATTCAAGCACGTGTGTCGCGTCGTTCTAAAACCCTTTATCCGCGTTATATGCAACCCCTGTTGGGTCAGCTGTTGTCACCTGTGCGTTTGTTGGCGGCACAAACAGAAGAAGACAGACAGTTTTTCGTGGCAATGGGGGCGAATGCCGAGACCAGTGTGTGCTTGGGCAATTTGAAGTATGATCTGCCTGTCAATAGCGATCAGTTCGCTTCCTTTTTGCCCTTCTTATCTGCCTGTTTGGCGAATCGTTGGGTGTGGTGTGCAGGCAGTACCCATCAAGGCGAAGAGGGGGAGTTGTTGTTCGCGCATCGTCAGTTGCTACAAACCCTTCCTCATGCTCTCTTGCTTCTCGCGCCACGTCACTTGCGTCATTTAGAGAGCGTTTATCTCCAGCTAGAAACGGCGGATGTGGCGTGGATTCGGTGGTCAGAATTATTGACCTGCAAACACTTGGCTGAAGAAGTTGAGGTGGTGGTCATTGATCAGTTGGGGGTTTTATTGGCGGCTTATCACTTGTCTCAAGCCTGTTTTGTGGGCGGAAGTCTCGTGCCTTGGGGCGGACACAATATGTTAGAGCCTGCCTCCTTAAAGAAACCCATTGTGACAGGTCAGCACAATCATAATTTTGCTGAAATTGCGCAGGCACTGCAGGAAGCGCAAGCCTTAACGCTTGTGGATAACGCAACTGCCTTAGCGCAAACATTGCAAACATGGGCAGATCATCCTGAGCAGGCGCAAGCACAGGGTGAGTCTGCCTTTTCGGTTTTCTTATCACAGCAAGGCGCGACCGCGCGTGTGATGACCGCTTTATCTCCTTGGATTGCAGAAGCATGGCAAGGCAGTCTTCCGCCCACTGCCTAACTTCATCTCGTCACATCGCCTCTGAGACGGTGTCTCATCAGTCTGGTTCCGCTGGGTTACTTTTGGTTACTGCGTTGGTGTTGTTTGCCAGTGTTGGCGGTTATGCTTGGTTGGGTCAAGATCACGCCAGCCTTGAGCAGAAAGAGCAACGACTCGCAGAAATGCAGTCAGCCAAAGAAAGATTGTTTGCTTTCAGTACCCATATTCCCGATATTTATGTTGGCACTGCCACCAAACTCAGTCCCGGATTTTTTCTTTGCCCTGACATGGACGCACTGACCAGTGCGAGTGCTGGGAGCTCGAATGGCAGTTGTAGTTGGGCGACAGGCAATGCCATTGGTCGCTTGCCCACCCATAAAACCACCGCCAATGGGCAGTATGTTTTTTTCAGTGCGCGTTCTGCATCAGGAACCGATAGTTTCTGGTATTTGATTCATAATGCCTTACGCCTTGGGTCGGCGGGTTCGACTTCTTTTTACTATTTGGATCAGAATCCTGTGTATGATGCCATGCCCAACAACCTGACCCTAGACGGCGTGCCGATTGTGGCGGCGATTGTTGATGCAGGCAAACCGCTGAGTTTTCAAACAGGAAGAAACCGTGATCTGTCCGCAAAACAGCAATGGCAAGAGCATCTGGAGTGCATCAAAACCACCTCGACGGGCGCGACCTTGACGCAACAGACGACGGCTAATGCGCTGTGCAATGATCGTATTGTGGCGATTACGAAGACAGAATTTGATCATGAGATGAAGCAAGCCGTGTGTCGTCTCGCCAGTGAGGCAGGCTGGTGCAGTCATTATGACGCTTTGTCGGCAAGTCATTGGTTTAAACAAGTCAATTGGAGTCATCAGGGAAATGTGGCACGCATCTGTCATCTTAACGCCTCGGGAAAACCCGATGCCCTCAACAGCGCAGAATGTCATCTGCCGTGATGATTTGCCTGTTAATCAGCAAGCACTGAGACAAGAATCGGGCTTTTCATTGATTGAAATGGCTCTGGTTCTGCTGATCATGGGTATCTTAACGGCGGGTGGCTTGAGGGTGTTTTCATCGGCTCAGGATCAACAAGCCTATCAGCAGACAGATCATGCCTTGAGTCAAATTCAAGAAGCCTTGATCGGGCATTATTTGCAGTTCGGACGGCTACCTTGTCCAGATACCGATGCTCAATTGGCAGTGGCAACCGATGGTTATGAGAAACCAACCACCCCAACAGGGATTTGTGTCAGTCAGAGGGGTTGGCTACCGCATTTGACGCTTGGTTTAGGGGGAGAAGGGGATGCGTGGGGAAATCGTTACCGCTATGTGGTTCATCCCCTGCTGACTGAGTTAGCAGAAAGTCCCGCGCAGATTTGCTCTGAATCTGGTCGCCTTGATGTCAACCATAACATCATCATTCGCTCTGCTGAAAACAACAGCAAAACGCTTGCTGAATGGGTTGGGTTTGCCGTGTTGTCAACAGGTAAGAATGGACGACAAACCAACGCTGGTGTGAGTGGGGTAAATGGCGCGTTTGATACCAGCGGTGGCTGTGGTCAGTTGACGATTCAAGAGCGTGAAAATTGCAATGCGGATCTGGTGTTGAATGCTGGACAGGTCTTAGCTGATCGGCAACAGATTCAGTTTGATGATCGTCTTGTATGGGTTAGTGATTTGCAGATGGTCGCGAGTGCCCGCAAAGCAGGTCTGTGTTATTAGACGGCTTTGGAGGCTTGCGTTGAGTCATCAATCAGACAAATGCGCACCAAATAGGGTTTGTGCATTCGCGTTGAGTTGTGTCATTAAATCAGATTCATTCACTTGTCTGAGTTTTGCTAGATACTGCCCAACATATTCAACAAAAGCAGGCTCATTTTGTTGACCGCGATGCGGCACGGGGGCAAGATAGGGAGAATCGGTTTCAATGAGGATACGATCAGCAGGAGCCCATTGCGCCACCCTTTGTACTTGTGTCGCGTTTTTGAAGGTGACAATGCCTGAGAAAGAGAGGTAAAAACCAATGTCCAAGGCTTGTTGTGCAATGCTTTCATCTTCGACAAAACAGTGCATGATACCAATCACTTCGCCTTTATATTTTCTGAGTACCTCAAGCGTTTGTTGGGCTGAGTTGCGTGTGTGAATAATTAAGGGTTTGTTGGTCTGACGTGCCAATTCAATTTGTCGCTCGAAACGCTCGTATTGGTGCTGACAGGCGAACTCAGGTTCGTGATAAAAATCCAATCCACACTCCCCAATAGCAATCACGCGAGGACGCTGTGCCAGTGTTGTGAGCTGATCCCAGTCAATCGTCTCAGCTTCATTGGTTGGATGCACACCAACACCTGCATAAACACCGTCAAATCGTTGCGCATGGTCAATCACCTTATCCCAATTATCGGCTCCTGTGGCAACATCGAGGATTCTGGTCACTTGTTGTGCTTTGGCGCGTTGCCAAACGCTTTCAGCGGTGCCTTGCGCTTCTTTGAGCAAGCTAAAATGACAATGCGTGTCCATCCATCCCGTCATGATTTATCCTTTTTGTGTTAAAAATCTATCCAAATCATGCAAGACTACCACGTTTTAGGGTTAAATTTACCATCGTTTTTAATCACGATCGTTTCCCCATTTTGCGCCATGACAAACAATCCCTTTTGGTAGGCGTAACGTCCCACTGAATCAGGAATAACCATTGCCGCGACTGCCCCTAAGACTTGATAATCACCATATTGTGGAAAACTTTGCTTAAAATAATCTAGTCGCTCTAGGTGTTCCTTGACATCATCTATGCTTAAATTGCTTTTGCATTCAATGGCTATGGCTGTTGACTTATTCACAACCAAAAGATCAATTTCACTTTCAAGTTGACCGTTATCATCGTATGCGACAAGATTCTTAGCCACTTGATGCACATCTAACCCACGATCTTGAAAT
>CAZLOM010000021.1:0-20314 GCA_964561185.1 uncultured Piscirickettsiaceae bacterium | reverse complement strand
CCAAAATTTGTCGCCATGCCGAATCTTCAGCGGCACTGCCTCGATGACACTCATCAATGACAATTAAATCAAAGAAGCTAGGGCTAAATTGTTTGTAGATGTTATCTGCTTCTTCTGACCCCGTCACCGCTTGATACAAGGACAGGTAAATTTCGTAAGACTTATCGACTTTACGATGGGTGATTTTGGTCATCGCTGTGCCAAACGGCTTAAAGTCGTTATTTTTGGTTTGATCAACCAAAATATTGCGGTCTGCTAAGAACAGAACGCGCTTTTTCGTTCCCGATTTCCACAATCGCCATATAATTTGAAAAGCCGTGTAGGTTTTACCCGTTCCTGTTGCCATGACTAATAACAGTCGATTTTGCCCTTGGGCAATGCCTTCGATGGTTTTATTGATTGCCATCAGTTGATAGTAGCGTGGCGTGCGATCTGAGCCATCGCTATAATAATCTTGCATGATGATCTGCTGTTGTGGCTCAGTCAAGCCCTTGCTTTGCGACCACCACTGCCATAAGGTTTCGGGGCTAGGAAAATGATCAAGCGAAAGCTCTGTTTCGATGACATCATTCGGTGCAAGTTTATTATGAAATAAGAAGCCATCGCCATTACTGCTAAACACAAACGGCACTTGCAACAATTCAGCATAACCAAGAGCTTGTTGCATCCCATCGCCTAAGCGATGCTTATTGTCTTTGGCTTCGATAATGGCAATCGGTAAGTTGGGCTTGTAAAACAGCACGTAATCCGCTCGCTTATGTTGCGCTCGAGTATGCAATTTACCTCGGACGATGATACGTCCCTTGGTCAGCGAAAACTCTTCACGCACTTGCGTGTGTAAATTCCAGCCAGCCGTTTGCAAAGCAGGCGTGATAAACTTGCTACAAATGTCACGTTCGGAAAGTGGTTTCTTATTCATGTTCATGGCGTTTTTTTCTTAGTTTTCATCTGTACCGATTATAACGATTTTTCTACTGCTTTGGAAAACAAAAAGCCCCTACGGATCTCTCAGTGAGGGGCTTTGTTTTGTTGGCTTGGTTCGCTCAGGAAAAAGCCTTACCCGTGATGATGCGCAGGTGGTTTTTCCTGTGCTTCAATTTGACGGGTGATGTACCACTGTTGCCAAATAGAAAGCGCATTGTTGACGACCCAGTAAAGCACCAATCCTGACGGAATGAACAAGAAGAATACCGTGAAGAGATAAGGTAAGAACTTCATCACTTTTTCTTGCATCGGGTCGGTTGGCGGTGGGTTCAACTTTTGTTGAATGATCATGGTCGCACCCATCAAAATCGGCAGGATAAAGAAAGGATCGTAATGCGACAAGTCTTCCAACCACAAGAAAGGGGTCATACGCAACTCAACCGCTTCCAAGAGTACCCAGTAAAGGGCAAGGAAGACAGGAATCTGGATGAGAATCGGTAAACAGCCACCGAGCGGATTGATTTTCTCAGTCTTGTAGAGTTCCATCATTTTCTGTTGGAACAACATCTTATCATGACTGTAATTGTCTTTCAGATGCTGTAAACGAGGGGTTAGCTTGCGTAGGTTTGCCATCGACTTGTAACCAGCTTCTGAGAGCTTGTAGAAAGCCGCTTTCAACAAAATGGTGACCAAAATGATCGCCCAACCCCAGCTCCACAAGCCAGAAATGGGTTCAACCAGATTGTTCAAAAACTCAATGACCCAGAACATTGGTGTCGCCATAAAAGCCAACACGCCATAATCCACCACCAAGTCTAACCCCGGTGCTAAGGCTTCTAACTCATTTTGTAGTTTAGGGCCAATAAATAACTGAACGCTATTGGTAGCACTTTCACCCGTCGCGATGATCAGTGGTTGCGCCACCACACCCAATGCCATGCGATTAGCGTCTAATGCCTTACCATAGTAGTGTAGGTTGGCATCCTTATCGGGGACAACCGCGGCTAAGAAGTAATGTTGCATCATCGCCAACCAACCACCTGTGCTGTCTTGGCTGATGGGTTGTTGCGTCACGTCTGAGAGGTCATACTTGTCGAATTTGTTGATCGGATCGTACAGCGCACCGCCTGTGTAGGTAGGCAACCAAAAACTTGCCGAAGGATCATAGTTATTACGCACCAACTGAGTATAAGGGCTGGCTTGCCATGTTTGACCTGATTGGTTCGTGACCTTAACTTCTAGCCCAATGACATAGCTGTTGCGCTTGAAAATATAGGTTTTTTCAACCTTAATGCCATCTTTTTCCCAAGTAAACGGCACACGCAATTCTTGAGCGTCATCTGCCAACTGATGGTCATTTGCTAGGCTCGTAAAGACATCATGATGCGTTGGGGCTGTTCCTGTTTGTCCAGAAAAGCCAGATTGCGCTAAGAACAGATAAGGTGACTGGTCTGACATGAGGGTGAAGGCAGACTTATCTTCAAGCGACACGGCATAATCATTGAGACTGGCAAAGCGCAGATCAGCCCCTTTGCGGTCAAACTCGATGGTGAACAGATCCGTCTTGACCGTTACACGACCCTCGGAGGGTTGTGCAACAGCATTGGGCACATTTTCAACACCCGCAACCTTAGGTTGCCCTTGAGGGACATCGCCAGCTTGTTGTGACTGTCCTGATGCTGAAGATTGTTGAGTAGGCGTGATCGCTGTGTCGCCAGCTTCATGACGTTGAACGAAATGCGTCCATTCAACCCAAAGCATAAAGAAGGTAAAGACAAGGGCGATCCACCAAATGGCACGCAATTGGGTCATGACTAGGTCCTATGATCGTTGTGTGGGAGATGATAATTGAGTGAGTAGCTTATGGAGCTGGGCATGTAAGGTTTGATTGTCAGCGGTGAGTGCGGCTTTGCCTGACATCACGACAATGTCAACCCCTTGCAGGCGATGGCTGAGATGACGGAAGGTTTCCCGTGCAATTCGCTTTAATCGGTTACGTTCGTGCGCTCGACGCACAAAGCGTTTGGCGATAGCAAGCCCTAAACGACTGTTGGGCTCACCATGCCGCCATGCTAATACCGTCCAGTGGGGATTGCCCACTCGACGCGCATGCTCGAATACTTGCTTAAAGTCCTTGCCGTCAAGAAGACGATGCTGACGAGGAAATGCAAACGGCTTAGCCTGTTCGGCTGGCCGTCCCTGCGTAGCGATTGACGGCAACATAGAAGATTAAACAGTCGTTAAACGCTTACGACCTTGCGCACGGCGACGCGCCAATACTTGACGACCGTTCTTAGTTGCCATACGAGCACGGAAACCGTGAGTTCTTGCGCGTTTTAGTACGCTAGGTTGAAAGGTACGCTTCATGAGCTACTCCTAAAATTCAAAAGGGAATCAAAACGGTGTATTATACCGTCACCCATCGCACATCTGCAAGCAAAAATTAAGTCAATTGGTTGAGTTGCACCCATGTTGCTGGTGTGATTTGTTGGTATTGGTTGGCTTAATCGTTTTTTTCGATCATCTACTCATAAATTTTTTGATTGCATCAATAGAATAGACTTGGGTATAGTGGTGTTATCTTTTTACTTAACCACCCCGATAACCATCATGGAGTAGTTTTATGAGCGAAGTCTCAACCATGCCTAAACTCAACGCGCCAGCCCCACAATTTTCAGCCGTTACCACACATGGCGTGAAAAGCTTAGCAGATTACGAAGGTAAGTGGCTGGTTCTATTTTCACATCCAGCCGATTTTACACCTGTTTGTACCACTGAGTTTATGGCGTTTGCCAAGGCGCATGATCAATTCAAAGCCTTAAACTGTGAGTTGCTTGGCTTGTCGATTGATTCGATTTTTGCCCACGTCGCATGGGTTAGAAACATCAAAGAAAAGTTTGGTGTTGAGATTACTTTTCCCATTATTGAAGACTTGAAAATGGAAGTTGCTTCTGCGTATGGCATGGTTCATACAGGAGCATCTGACACACAAGCCGTTCGTGCCGTATTCTTCATCGATCCTGAAGGGATTTTACGTGCGATGATGTACTACCCAATGAGCAATGGACGTTCTATTAATGAGTTCTTGCGCTTGCTCAAGGCAATGCAAACCTCTGATGCCAATGCCTGTGCAACCCCAGAAGCATGGCAACCAGGTGAGGCGGTCATTGTGCCACCACCCAAAACAACCGCGTCAGCAGAGGCACGCGCTGGCGAAGGCTATGACTATACCGACTGGTATTTTTCTAAGAAAACACTGTAATCCCGTACCAACCTAGATTTGATTTATTGACAACCAATAGGATAACCTTCTATGAACACGAAAATTGCACTAACCCTAGCAATAACCGCTTTATTGGTCTCAACCGTGACCCAAGCAGACGAGCCAGTAGAGATCATCAAGCCTGTAACAGGCTTAGACCCAGCGAAAGTTGAGTTGGGTAAGAAATTGTATTTTGATACGCGCTTATCAAAGTCAGGTTTCATTTCATGTAACTCATGCCATAACCTTAGCATGGGTGGTACAGACAACTTACCAACCTCTATTGGGGATCATTGGCAAAAAGGGCCAATCAACGCGCCAACCGTGTTGAACTCAAGCATGAACGTGGCTCAGTTTTGGGATGGTCGTGCCAAAGATTTGAAAGCACAAGCGGGCGGTCCTATCGCCAATCCAGGTGAAATGGCCTTTACACATGACCTTGCCATTGGGGTCTTAGAGTCGATTCCTCAGTATGTGGCTGAGTTCAAATCCGTATTCAAAAAGGATAAGATTGATATTGATCAGGTAACGGATGCCATTGCGGAGTTTGAAAAAACCTTGGTTACGCCAAACAGTCGCTTTGATCGTTGGTTAGGTGGTGACAAGAAAGCCATGTCTGACAATGAAATTGCAGGCTATAAATTATTCAAAGAGTCTGGCTGTGTGGCGTGTCATAATGGTGCGGCATTTGGTGGTACTTCTTTCACCAAAATGGGCGTGGTTGAACCTTACAAAACCAATAACCCTGCTGAGGGCTTGTCTGCGGTAACAGGTAAAGATGCTGACCGATTTAACTTCAAAACGCCTACCTTACGTAACGTGGAATTAACCTATCCTTACTTCCATGATGGTGCGGCAAGCACGCTGGCAGAAGCGGTTGATGTGATGGGCAGATTGCAATTGGGTAAAAAGTTTACGCAAACAGAGAATGACAACATTGTTGCCTTCTTGAAAACCCTAACAGGCGATCAACCTTCATTCACCTTACCGATGCTTCCCCCTTCTACTGACAAAACCCCCTTACCAAAACCATTTGAGTAAGCTTTGATTGGTTGATGTGTTCAGAGCCAGTGTTCATCACTGGCTCTCTTTTTTATGTCTTGGAGAGAAAATATGATGATGCAGATGACAAAAGGCTATGCGATGTTATTCGGGTTATGTTGCTTGATGTCAAGCCTTGAATCTGTTCACGCGGCAGATGTGGTGAAAACAGGTGATGCTATTCCTAGTCTAAGCCTAACAAACCAACACGATCAAGCCGTAACCATTCCCACAGACACACAACGCTTGGTTTTAGCGGCGGATAATGGCGGTTCTGGCTTATTAACCAGCTTTTTAGACACACAACCGCCAACTTGGTTAGCAGATCATCACACCGTTTATTTGGCAGATATTCACAAAATGCCCAGTTTCGTTGCCAAAATGTTTGCTTTGCCAAGCCTGCGCGAAAAAAAGTATAGCATTGCCTTGGGTCGAGAAGAGGCTGATTTAGCCATGTTTCCACGTCAAAAGGGCTGTGTGACCTTACTGCCTGTTGTGGAGAGTAAAGTCGGTGAGATAGAGTTTTTATGTACTGATGAAACCATGACAAGTCGTTTTAAATAGAACCTAATTAGATAAGGTGATTTATGAACAAAACTTATTTATGACTTGTGCGGGTTTTAAGTGGATTTCTGATCAAAAGCAGTCAAAAAGTGATGTTTTTTAGCAGCTTTAATTAAATCTCTTTATGACTGCTGTTTTTTTGTGGTTGATTGTTGCTGGATAAAGTAAGAGAATCAGAGAAGTGCCTCGTTAATGTTAACAATGAGCCGTTAACGTTAAAAAGACAAATGTTCCTAGAATAAGTTAACCAAGAAGGTATGTCATGCCCAATTCTGCTGTACAAAAAACACTCTTTGGCACGCTGATTAAAAATGCCATTTTAACCAGTAGTGTGGCGATGCTTGTCTCTTCTGTGTTGTTGTATCAAGCAATGGTCGCACCCATTGAAGAGAATATGTTGCGAGAAGCCATGCTCGAAGAAGAAGCCATAATTCAAGCAAAAATTACCGCGAAACAAGAATCTGTTAAAGCAATGTCACTCATGACAGCACAGCGTCCAGATGTGATAGAAGGCTTAAAAACCAATGATCGATCAATTACCGTTAACGGGCTTAAAGGGGTGCAGGCTGGCATTGCCAAGGTAAGTGATTTTAATACTGTTTATACTCATGTTATCGATGCGCAAAAAAACTCTTTCGTGAAGTCGTGGAAAATAGACAGCTTTGGTGAGCCAACCAAACACAGCATTGTAGACCGTACCCTATCCACGAAAAAAGCGCAAATCAATTTTGGCATCACCTCCGCGGGTGTGGGGGTGTTAGGGTCATCGCCTGTGATGTTTGATGATCAATTGGTAGGGGTTGTGACCAATTACCAAGGGGTTGGTTCGATCACTCGAGACTTAAAAGCAATGCAAAAAGACTGGTTGATGTTGTTAGATGATCGTGCTTTAACGCAATTATTTGGCAGTGTGCCAAAGAATGTAGCAGAAAATATGAAAATCTCAGATCATTTCTTGGTTGCTCATATGAAATGGTTTGAAAGTGACTTTATGAATGAAGTGAGTCAGCACTATGTTGATCTGCTCGCGGACGATAAGCCGCATGCAAAAGTGATGGGCGATCGCATGGTGGTTGTTTTGCCGATTGTTGATTCCGCAGGATTGTTATTGGGTCGTCATGTTGTTGCTAGAAGCGCGGAAGCTTTGCAACAGCATATCCAAGATAAGGTTTATTTTGCAGTTGCTCTGCTGGTTGGCATCTTATTGTTGGTCTTTGGAGTGGTATTTGCGTTAATGATGTTGGTTAAGGCTAAGGTCATTCGCCCTGTTCAGGAAGCTTCATCGAGCATCAATCAGGTGTTACGTACAGGACGTTTTGATGTGCAATTAAGCGCAATGGAACAAAATGAAATTGGCATGATGATGAACGACATGAATCGATTGTTTCATGCGTTTCATCAAGTGATTCAAGAAACCAATCAGGTCGTTTCTGCCATTGCTGATGGTGATACCAAGCAACGAATTACCAGTCAGTATATTGGTGATTTAGATTTGCTCAAGCAGGGGGTGAATCAGTCAGCGGAAAATATTCATAAAGTCATGCAAGAACTCAGTAAAGCCATGTCTGAACTCAGTAAAGGGCATTTTGGGGTGGTGATTGATACCTCTGCACATGGTGAATATGGGGTAATGCTTTCTAACGCGAATACGGCAATGTCATCCTTGAAAACCATCATTGATGAAATTGTGGGTATTATGAAGCTGATGAGAGATGGAAACTTTGGTGTTCACATCAAAGGGCAAGCCAATGGAGATTTGCTATTACTCAAAAACGATATTAATGCCAGTATGGTGAACTTGACCGAGGCAATCAATAAAATGGCAGAAATTGTGTCAGCGCAAGCCATGGGGGATTTGACCATGGAGTTACAGTCTGGTGTCTTTAAGGGGCAGTTACATGACCTCAAAAATGCAATCAATTATTCTTCAGCTAAAGTCAAAGAGTCTGTCATTCAAGCCATAGACACCTCGAACACAGTTACCGATGCCGCGACACAGGTCGCTCAAGGTGCTTCGGACTTATCTGGTCGAGTACAAGAACAAGCCGCAGCACTAGAGGAAACCAGCGCAACGATGAATGAAATGGCGGCGGCGATTCAGGCAAACACCGCCAATGCTGAAAAAGTAGCAGACTTAGCGCATCAGGTTCGACATCAGACAGGTGCAGGGGTGGATGTGATGCAGAAAACCATCTCTGCCATGCAGTCCATCAAAGAGTCGAGCAGTAAAATTGCGGATATTGTCACCCTAATTGATGGTATTGCCTTCCAAACCAATTTATTGGCATTGAATGCGGCAGTAGAGGCGGCTCGTGCAGGTGATCATGGTCGTGGTTTTGCAGTGGTTGCGGGTGAGGTTCGTGCCTTAGCGCAGAAATCAGCCGAAGCGGCAAAAGACATTAAAGAATTGATTAATGATAGCGTAGGACGTATCGAAGCAGGTACACAGCTTGCCGATAAATCGGGTGAGATGTTGTCAGGCATTACGGGTTCTATTGAGCAGGTCGCTGAAATGATTGAGTCGATTGCTCATGCCTCTCAAGAGCAAGCTCAAGGCATTCAACAAGTTCACCGCGCCATTGCGGATATTGATAGAGTGACACAAGAAAACGCGGCTTTGGTAGAGGAAACGAATGCGGCGGCAGAAAGTCTTAATACAGAAGCGCATCACTTGAAAGAAAACATGAATTTCTTTAGAACAGGAGTCACAAGCACCTCTACTCATTCCAATACGCATCATCCTGCCAAGAAACCGATGAAATCAGTCAGCAAGCCTGCAATGGGTTTACCATCGCCAAAATCAGGAACATCAAACGAGTGGAGTGATTTTTAGTAACTTATCCACAATCGCGGGTCTTGGTAACGAATGCTGTTCTGGGTGATACCAATCTCCTAACGCAGAATTGCTGATGGCTTGGGCTTGCTCTGCGGACAGGGCAAGCCAGTAGGGTTGGATGTGTAGCTTGAAATGAGTGAAGCTATGTTGGGTTTCGGGTAGCTGTGTCAGTTGTGCGGTATGAACGAAACCTTGGATGGTTTGAGGAAGTTCCTGTGGCAGTTGATACAAACCGCCCCATAAACCAGTGTCCTGCTGTGGCGCGTTAAGCCAAACAGCACCATCAGGTCGTTGTAACAGATACATGGCACAGGACTTTTCGGGTTTTGGTGCTTTTTGACTTTTACGGGGATAAAAGGTAACGGCTATGCCCACGTTTTGTGATTGCTGAAACGCCTGACAATCCTGCTGTACAGGGCATTGCTGACACTTAGGCTTGGTTCGTGTGCACAGGGTTGCCCCCAAATCCATGATGGCTTGGGTGTAGTCAGCAGGTCGAGAATGGCTTTGTAGTGATTCAGCCGTTTGCCATAATATGGCTTGCCCTTGAGGTTTATCAACCGTCTCTTCCAACGCTAACCAACGCGCTAAAACTCTCCGAACATTGCCGTCACAAATGGCTTTGGGCTGATGATAGGCAAGCGATAGGATCGCATGAGCGGTTGATTGTCCGATGCCTGAGAGTGACATCAGTTCATCTGCGGTTTGTGGCAGGTCGCCGTTATGGCGTTGCACCATTTCTTGCGCTGATTTGTGTAGATTTCGCCCTCTCGCGTAGTAGCCTAAGCCACTCCAATAGGTTAACACCTCTGCCTGTTCTGCCTGAGCCAACTGATGAACATCAGAAAACCGCTCCATAAATCTGACGAAATAGGGAATGACTGTCGTGACTTGCGTTTGTTGCAACATAATCTCGGAGACCCACACACGATAGGGGGTGCGAGGGTGTTGCCAAGGCAAGTCTTTTCGACCATGCTGGTCAAACCAGTTCAGCAGGTGGAAAGAAAAGGCATTGTCCATCACAATTAAGAAGAGGAGGGGATAACTTGCGCTAACAGAATGTCTTGCCACTTGCCCTCAGCGAGCAATTCTGGCAGGATGAAACTGCCCACCTGTTGACGGTGTAGGGTTTCGACACGATTGCCTACCGCGCCCAGCATGCGCCGAATCTGGTGATAACGTCCTTCGTCAATGACCATTTCCAGTTGATGTGTATCCAGCTGGGTGACAGAAACCGCTTGCACAGGCACAAGATCATCGTTCAGCAGGAGCGGTTGTCTTAATTGTTCCAGTTGAACTTCAGAAACCGCATCAGCTGTGGTGATGAGGTAGTGCTTGTGAACATGACGCTTAGGATGGGTTAACTGATGAATCAATTGCCCATCATCGGTGAGGAGTAGCAGTCCGCTAGTATCCACATCTAAACGACCAATAGGCTGAACGCCTCTTGCTCTAAAATGTGCTGGAATCAGATCTAACACGCTGGGATGATGGGTAGGCTTTGCTGAACATTCATAACCGAGTGGTTTGTTCATGGCAATGAAAACGGTCTCAGCGCAGGTGCAAAGCTCGCCTTCATAGAGAAAAGTCACTTCATCAGGATGAGCCTGTGCTTTCGCATTGGTACAGACTTCCCCAGCGATGAACACCTCGCCATCATCAATCATCGATAAGCAGACTTTACGACTGCCAATGCCCTGCGCTTGTAAGATCTTCAATAGATTCATTTAGTGATACTGCTTACCATGAGCGTGAACGGCATCAATGAATGCTTTTACGTGATCTGGGTTAATTTCTGGGTGAATACCATGTCCCAAGTTAAAGACGTGACCAGAAGTAGCGGTATGCTGACCAAAACTTGCTAAGACACGAGCGACTTCAGCGTCAATCACTTCTGGACGCGCATAAAGTACCCCTGGATCCATATTGCCCTGTAAAGCAACACTGTCTTTCAGGCGAGCACGAATGTCGCCCAATTCCACCGTCCAATCTAAGCCAACGCAGTCTGCGCCTGATGCGGCAATGTTTTCGATCCACTGTCCACCGCCTTTAGTAAACAGAATCACGGGCACGGTACGACCATCGGCTTCACGGGTTAAGCCAGCCGTGATTTGTTGCATATAGCGTAATGAAAATTCATTAAACGCAGGCGTAGAGAGGTTTCCGCCCCAAGTGTCAAAAATCTGTACCGCCTGTGCGCCAGCTGAAATTTGGGCGTTCAAATAGCTGGTGACGGATTGTGCTAACTTGTCCAGCAAAGCATGCAGGACTGCTGGTTCGTTGTACATCATCGCTTTGATTTTAGAGAAGGTTTTGCTACTTCCACCTTCGATCATGTAGGTTGCCAGTGTCCACGGGCTACCAGAGAAACCAATTAACGGCACACGACCATTTAACTCACGACGAATGGTACGAACGGCATCCATGACGTATTTCAACTCACCTTCTGGGTCAGGAACTCCAATTTTATCCACATCGGCTTTGCAGGTGATGGGACGCGCGAATTGAGGACCTTCTCCTTGCGCAAAACTCAAGCCTAAGCCCATGGCATCGGGAATGGTGAGGATGTCAGAAAACAGAATTGCCGCATCTAAGTCATAACGCTCTAGTGGCTGAATGGTCACTTCACAAGCCAATTCTGGATTGGTGCATAATTGCATAAAGCTACCCGCTTTAGCACGGGTAGCACGATATTCTGGAAGATAACGACCTGCTTGACGCATCATCCACACAGGCGTGGTATCCACAGGTTGACGCAATAAAGCACGTAAAAAGCGATCATTTTTCAAAGCGGTCGTCATAAAATCAATTTCCTAGCATATATGTGAGAAAAGATGAAAGATGGTTTGGTGTCCAAACTTATTTTTTAGCTGATTTGCTATTGTTATTGAGGAGTTCGTCTGCTAATAGGTCGATTTGTCCAGGATGAAGAATACGCACAAACATACTCCCCTGATGATATTTCAAATGACCTCGAACTTCTATGGTCTTACCCATTAACCCAGAGAGGCTTTTGGTAGAAAAACGTGACAACTCACTGTTAGGGATGCGAATGCCCAAGGTGTCCATGTTGAGGATATAATGACCTGAACCTTCTTTTGCTAAGACCACGCGCCCACGAACAATTTGGAATTGATCTTGGTCGCCAGTGAGATTCTTTGATTCGATTACTGGAACACCGCGATCCATATACTGCCAGATGCCTTTTTTATCCGCACGAGCGCGTGCCTCAGCATCCCGATAGCATTTAAGGTGTTTGGTGTTAGGAAGTTGGGTGTTGACAAAGGCAAACCCACGCTCTAACAGCATTTCTGCCAGATTCCGCCCGTTAGGCAGATAGAGATGGGTTAACACGCGCCCCTCTTCACTCGGCAGAGCGTCTAATTCTAAACCAACCTTGCCTTTGGCATCCTTGATCCATTTGCTCACCATCTCAGCGGCAAGTTTTCCTCCCGTTTCCTCCCGTTGCGCGTTGCGACCTGGCGAAGGAACATGAACGCCCGTTAAGACAACATAGTCGTTTTCCACAAGAAAACTACTGCCATCATAAACAATCGAGGCATTTTTAACGAGATCAATTTTACTGGGCTTGCAATCATTAAGCGTTTCAGCAGTTGCTGGTGCGGCAAGCAGTGAGGATGTGTGAAAAGCAAAAAGCCCAGCGATTAACGCTAGGCTTTGGATGCGAATGCCCACGGTCATCATCGTGGTTTCCAGCATTAACGCTTGTAGCGGTTACGGAATTTCTCAATACGACCTTCCGTATCCACCAAGGTTTGTTGACCAGTGTAGAAAGGATGAGAAGAACTAGAAACCTCTAAACGCACCAAACCGTATTCTTTACCTTCTAACTCAATTTTTTGAGTGGTACGAATGGTAGAACGAGTAACAAACATTTCGCCAGTTGAAATGTCTTGAAAGACAACTGGGTTGTATTTTGGGTGAATGCCTTCTTTCATGGCGGTATCCTGTTGTGTATTTGTTTATAAATAAACGAGCATTTTAGCGACAAACGACTTGTATTGCAAGTGCTTTATTTCTTAGTGTCGCTGGTTGTGCTGGCTTTTTCCTGTTTGCTGGTGTGTGAAGAGACTGTTTTTGTTTTCTCCTTTGGTGCGGGTTCTTTGCTCGGTTCGGTTTTCTTGCTCACGGCTTTGCTAATAGGAGCAATACTTGGTGGTGTGATTACTGTTGGTATGGTCGTTGTTTCTGTGGACGTTGGCGTAAAGATACACATCCCCAGATTGTTGCGATCAAAGGTCTGCGTTGACTCCTCATTGGGGTTGGTCGGGCTGTCATACTCTTCGACCGTTTTGAAATCCAAACGCAATTCAACACGACGGCTTTCCTTTTTATTCGCCTTTGCCGAGTTGAACGAAAAACCACCAACCAAAAAGCGGTTTTGCACAAAGGCTAAAAACTCATCTGAGAGGATTTGTCCACGTTTATCGGCTGACATCACCGCACAGACCACGCTTTGAGCGCGTTTCAAACTCAAGCCAAGGTTATGTAGGTAAGTACCATTGGTATCGGTAAAGCCTTCTACCCCAACGAGCTTGAACCAGTCATCCTGCGCCACTTGCTGGTAAATACTCGGCACAAATTCTCGAATACACTTTTGATCTTTTTCATGCAATTGATGACTGTTAGAGTCAAACATCGCTACCCTGAGTGGATCGGTGCTAGAGAACATAACGGTTAGGGCATCTTTTTTCTGTTCAACGGTAATGTTACAGGACTTGATGTTTTTGGCATCGTCTTGCAAGCGATTGAGCACATCAATCATGCGTTGAGAACGTTGCTCGGTGAGTACGGTTTGACGATTGATTTTCAAGGCAAGTTGACGATTATCGTCTTCTAAGCGTTGACGATCCGCTGTCAGTCGCTTATTTTCCTCATCTCGCTCCGACAAGACAACCTGTTGTAAGCTCACAATGGTCGTGAGATTGTCCTTTTCAACATCTGTTTGCCAGAGTTGTTCAAAGGTTTGTTCGTGTTGCTCTTTCACGGCATCGAAGAGGGTGCGAGAAATCATGTCAATATCGGTGAGTTTCGTCAACACGACCAACAATGAGACGCTCATGATCACCAAAAACAGCACCATCATTGCCGTCATCAGGTCAGCATAAGAAATCCAAAAAGGTTTTTCACCCTCATCTCTGTGGCGACGAGGGTTGGGGAGTTGATAACCGAACATAAGGGTTATTTCCGTTTTTCTGCTTTAATGACGCTATTGTCGTTGACTTCTTTAAGATAGCGGTCTAACGACTCGAAGTGCTGTGCAATAGAGCGCAGGCTGGCAGTCACATTGTTTTGATGTTGTGATGAAATGGTTTGCATGGATTGCATCATGGCATTGGTGAAGTCATCGTAGCTACGACTCATGACACCACTGACCTGTTGACCAAAGCGAGCCGCTTCTTGTTGTGCTACGCGCAGTTGAGTTACCAGTTGTTGCATCTGTTCCACTTGTCGGCGACCAAGGTCATTGCGCGTATCGGCTTGGTGAACCATGTCCGTGATTTGACGCATTAAGCCTTCCAACAAAATACGATGACGGTCATAGTCAGTCACCCAGATGTTCATCTTATCTGCCGCTTGATCAAGGTTGCCTGACATTTCTACTAAGTGACGACCACTGGTGATCATGTTGTCACTGACAGGCTTAATCGAGGCAAGCACTTCACTGACTTCCTCTAATGACGCAGACATAGCTTGTGCTGAGTTATTGGTGTTACGGAAGAAGTAATCAGAGGCTTTTTCAATGGTTTCTGCTGAGACTTCAATCGACTGAGTCAAACTACCGCCAGCGATACTGATTTTGCCAGCCGCTTCATCAGCCGATAAACGAATATGATCACCTGCCGCATTCATGCGTTCTGCACCGTGAACCACCGTTTGCTCCATAATCTGCACACTCACCGCAACCTGATGCGCCAATTGCACCACTTGTGTTAACAGGGTTGCCATATCCTGTGACATATCTTTAGAGGTTTCTTTGACATTGCTTGCGGCATCACCTAATGGTGCAAGCAGATTGACAATCGCCTCTGCCCCTTGTTGATAATGGGCAAAGGTTTGTGCTGAGGTTTCTTGCATCGCATCAATGAGTTGCTTGAGTTGCCCAAAGGCTTGCTCCACGCCAAGTAAGCGTCCAGCCGCAGTTTCTGCTTGATTGACTAAGAACTCAAGGTTAGTGACCACCTGATCTTGCGCTTGTACCAAACGTTGCGTGGTGTGATCAAGGCTGTTGCCAGCTTCGAGAATCTTACCTGCGGTTTGTGTGCCTGCCTGATCAATGGCGATGCCCGCGTGTTGCATCTGCTCGCCAGCCGTTTGCATCATCACACCCGCTTGGTTGAAGCGATAGACAGTGTCATCCATCGCCACACGAATGTCGCCAAGGGTCTGCGTCGCCGATTGTAATAGCGTACCAAATTGGCTAAGACGATCGCCAAACATCTGGCTAATGCGTTCAACCGCAAAGTTAATCAACTCACTCACGCCTTCTTCTTGTTTGGCGGTGAGTTTGGCAATGGACTGCTCCATTTTTTCCAAGGGTTCTCTCATGCCTTCCTGAATGGCGATGACAAGACGATCATTGGTCACTTGTTGTTGCATGATCAGTTGTTCGGTTTGGCTTTTCATCACCTCTGCAAAGCCTGCCGATATTTGCCCTGATAAGCCTGCCAATAGGTCGCGTAGGTCATATACCATGGCTTGTTTGAGTTCAGCGGTGTGATCACGGCTTTGCTCAAGGGTTTCCACCAATTCTCGAAGGTATTCTTCGCCAGCCCCTGTTTGATAAAGAGAGTCCACCAACTGGGCAAGGCTTTCTGTCTGCTTGTAACGACGATTGAGTTGTAGTTTTTCAATAAAGGTAATGATCATCGCCATGGCAATGGCCGTACCTGAGGCGATAAAGGCTTCTTGTACGCCAGAAACCAGTGTGACCAATCCCGGTTGTAATCCGTTGATGTCCGATAAATTATTTAACGCATCGAGCAGTCCAGGTAAGGCAAGCAGTAAACCCGCAAAAGTACCGATGATCCCAATCCCTGTTAAAATTCCAGGTAAGTGTTTGAAAAACTCGGTATTCAGGCGCGTATCAACCAGCACAGTGGTGTTGAAAAAGGCCTCAGCTGAAACGGTAGAACGCAAGGAGGCTAATTGCTTTTGTCCATTGCGATGGGTGTATTGTTGGTGAATCGAACCCTTGTACTCACGCCATGCAAAGGCTAAGGCTTTGCTGTGCAGGAAAGCGGTTTCTGCCTCTTCAATCGGCATAATTGCTGAGTGTCCCAGAAGTTCACGACTGCGTGATAATTGATTGTTGGCTTTTGCCAGCTCATTCCCCAGCTTCATGGCAGGTAAAACGTAAGAGAATAGAAAGTAGATGCACAAAAGAGCAATGAGTCCCATTACAGCACTCGCCAACCCGTGTAAAGCGATAAAGTCCATCATTCGTCTGTTTCTCCTGTGCTATGCTTACCTGAGTGTCGATTATATTGGTCATGAAACATATCTCGTTTCATCGCAGAAAGGGTGCGTTCAGCTTTTGCGCCTAAATAAACATAAACGCCTAAGCCAACCATTAAGAAGACAGCCGATAGCATCATCCATGTCGCACTGGTGAGATAGTCACCAACGCCAATGGCCGATTTGAACATCAGCAGCAAGGCTTCAATGGACACGGCAATCATAATGGCCGCCATAAAACGGGTAATGGTGCGTCGTGTTGAACTGTGGCGGAAGATGTCTTTGTGCATCAAGACTTCTTCTTCGAGGGTTGTCTTAGCGAGATCGAAAATGGCCATACCTAGGGTGATAAAAATAATGGCACTAAAGGGCCTGATGGATTCGGAGTGGGAAGTCTCTTCGAGCATTTTGACCAACTCGGTAAAGCCTGAATAGAGCAGAATACCGACCACGCAGAACAATCCGAAGACAATTAACGAGTAAACACCTTTGAAGAAGGGTTCAAAACGCGCCCGCAAATTGTCACCCATGAGGAAACTGATGCTTTTTTCTAGGTCGATGTCGATAACCAAATAGGCAATAATTTGACTGTGCTCATTGCGAATCGGAATGGCACCTGACAGGCATAGCACTCGATCTGTTGTGGACAAATAAGGGTCGGTAAACACGACATTTTCTTGCTGTTTTGCCATAATGAAGTAAGGGCGTTGACTACGGTCTTTACCGCGATTGCTGTGATCAATTTTCGCTTTATAATCATCAAAATGATAATTCGGACCATTCTGGACACCTTGAGCATCAAGGGTATAGATAATGTCTAAAAAAGGATAGTTACGAAAGAGCTCATCGAGTGTTTCGAGGACAATGTCCGAATCTTGAAAGAGTTTTTCGTCTGCCAAGCCCATAAGCATCGACTGTAACATCTCGCAGATGAGTGAGCGATAGTCATGGTATCGCTCGATGGTGGTAATATAGTTTCCCAAGGTGATTGCTCCTATTCTTCTCGCTTATCCATCAAGACATGAATATAGGGATAGCTGAGTGAGATTTCTTTGACAATGGGTCTGATAAAGGTGAGCCCCATTGCCGTAAAGTGACTGAAAGAAATGGTTCTTAAGCGATTACTTCGACAATAAATGAAGAGGTATTTAACCAAGGATCGGGCAATACCTCTTCCTCTATAGGCTGGCAATACCTCAATAAAACTGAACCAAACCAAACCATCCTTGATATTCAGTTTTAACATTCCCGTAAGGGTCTCGTCTTGTTCGAGATGACACAAGTACATATCAGTTTCGGTATCGCTTGATGACTTGTTATGAATAAACTCAAAGCCTTGTAAGTCAAGTTGATATAGGCTTTTATGGTCAAAAATATCTATCATAATGAACAGTGTACAGTGCTAAAAAACGCTCATGATCCATACAATAGCCTTATCTTAGGCTTATTGTCGGATATGTCCTTGACCTAGCACAATATATTTTTGTGAGGTCAGCCCCTCTAAGCCCACAGGGCCTCTGGCGTGGAATTTATCGGTGCTGATGCCAATTTCTGCCCCTAAGCCATATTCAAACCCATCGGCAAAACGGGTTGAAGCGTTGACCATAACAGAGCTAGAGTCCACGCTCGCCATAAATAAGCGGGCTTTGTTGTAGTCTTGAGTCATGATGGCATCGGTATGATGCGACCCGTAATGGTTGATGTGCTCAATGGCTTGTGCCATGTCATCGACCACACGAATCGACAAAATAGGCGCGAGGTATTCCGTTGACCAATCTTCTTCGGTTGCGGGAAGCATCTCGGCAATGGCGCGAGCCGATTCACAACCGCGTAACTCCACTTGTTTGGCGCGATAGATGTCTGCCATTTTGGGTAAGAAGCGTTCAGCAATCTCAGCATCGACCAGCAGGGTTTCCATGGCATTGCATACCCCATAACGATGGGTCTTGGCGTTGTCGCACACACGCCATGCCAGCTCAAGATCAGCGGTACGGTCAACATAGCTATGACAAATGCCATCTAGGTGTTTGATCACAGGGACACGAGCCGACTCACTGATGCGTGCAATCAACGACTTGCCACCACGAGGAATGATCACATCCACAAATTCAGGCATGGCGATTAAGGCTCCCACAGCCTCGCGGTCGGTGGTGGCAACCAGTTGAACCGCCGTTTCAGGCAATCCCGCTTCACTCAGCCCCGATTGAATGACTTGCGCAATGGCACGATTACTGTGAATGGCTTCTGAGCCACCGCGTAAAATGACAGCATTCCCCGATTTTAAGCAGAGTGCGGCGGCATCAGCCGTGACATTAGGACGAGATTCGTAAATCATGCCAACCACACCTAAAGGCACGCGCATTTTACCCACTTGAATACCTGAAGGGCGATATGCCATGTCATCGACTTGTCCTACAGGGTCAGGAAGACTGGCTACTTGACGCAAGCCTTCAGCCATGGCTTTGACGCGGGCTTCATTGAGCATTAAGCGATCGAGCATCGCGGCATCTAATCCGTTGGCTTTGCCTTGCGCTAAGTCTTGCGCATTGGCGGTAATGATCTGTTCGGCTTGTGTCTCTAAGGCGGTCGCAATACGGTTCAGCGCAGCATTTTTCAATGCGGTAGGCGCAAGCGCAAGCACGCGACTCGCGGCTCTGGCTTGGCGACCTAATTGATTCATGTCGTTTTGAATAGTCATCGGCAACTCCTTAATTTTACAAGGCATGGTCTGTGAAAATAACCCCTATTGGCGCATTATACAACAGTCTGCTAGGTTTGGGCGAGATAAGCGGATTTTGTAGAACCTATCTCTGCTTTAAGGGCTCTTTTTTTGTAATAGCGCGTAAAAAAAGCCATCGCCACCATCGGCATTGCTGGGAAGGAACTGCCAACCGATTTCGGTGGTTTGCCCTGTGATTTGCGCTATGGCTTGTGGGAGCGAACAGAGATGCGCCGTGGGCGTACGTGCTAGAAAGGACTTGATCTGCTGTTGATTCTCTTCTGGCAGAATAGAGCAGGTTGCGTAGAGCAATCGTCCATTAGGGGCAAGGGTTTGCCAGAGCTGGTCGAGCAGTTGTGCTTGTGTCTGTACTAGGATTTGAATGTCTTGGGGTTTGCGATGCCACTTGATGTCAGGGTGTCGGCGAATAATACCTGTTGCCGAACAAGGCGCGTCAAGCAGAATGGCATCAAAGGGTTTTTGTGCTTCTGCCGTCCACCAACTCGATAGGTCTGCCGCATCGGCAGTGCGTAAGCGAGCTGAGAGGTGTAAACGATCAAGGTTTTCTTCTACTCGGGTAAGGCGATTGGCATCCACATCAAGGGCCAGCAGGTCAAGCTGATTGTGCGCCAGCGATTGTAAGTGGGTTGTTTTTCCCCCAGGGGCACAGCAGGCATCCAGCACACGTTCACCCGATTGAGGTGCAAGCAGATGCCCAGCCCATTGCGCGTGCGCATCCTGCACCACAAAACCACCTTCCGCAAAGTAGGGCAGTTTGGTGACATCGGTCGAATTGAGCAGAATGGCTTGTGGCAGTTGCGGATGCGCGATGGCGCACAATTCGGGGTCAAGCAAGGCTAGATAGGCTTGTTGATCAACCTGAGGTTGTAGGCGCAAACACAATCGCGCTGGCGTATTATTACCGACCAAAATACTGCTCCAGTCGGTAGGATAGGCGTGTTGTAATTTGGTGATCAGCCAGTTAGGATGCGCTGTGTGTAAGGCAACATTGGCATGGGCTTGAGCGAGTAACTCAACTTTTTGTCGTTGGAAGCTGCGTAACACACCGTTGATGACTTTAACCGCCCAAGGTTTTTTTAAGGTTTTGGCAACCTCTACCGTTTCATGTAGGCTGGCGTGTTCGGGGAGATCCTCGCTTGAAAGTTGGGCAATACCTAGCAAGAGCAGTAACCCAATATCACTGTCTTTACCTTTGAAAGGACGCTCGACCAATTGATCTCGCATCCACATCAGGCGGTTCAGTTGACGTAGCGTGTCCAGCACCAAGCGGTAAGCAAAAGCACGATCACGTCCATCAGCAATGCGTGGCAATAATCGCGGAGAAACAGCCGACAGAGACTCACCGTGATCAATCACGCGAGTCAGCATATCCAAGGCTAAGCGACGCGCGGTAGGGGATTTGTTATTCATCATTAACCGCGACTTTCACGTGTAATCGCACGCTCTAGGTTGTCTAAATGTCCAACCA
>CAZLOM010000020.1:0-20466 GCA_964561185.1 uncultured Piscirickettsiaceae bacterium | reverse complement strand
TACCCTTAAGTTCTCGTGAAGAAAAACAAAAAGCCTTGGTTAAGCGAGCTGAGGCTTTAGGAATCATCTTATCTAAAGACCTGCTCACGTGGTTGATGAATTATTTTGGTGAAGACCTTGCCCAGCTTACCCACCTAATCAACTATTTAGCACAAGCATCATGGACGCTCAAGCGTCCCATCACCCTACCCTTTGCCAAAAAGGTTTTGTTAGCAAGCTGAGTGTTGTGTGAGAGAAAAACACTGAGTTTCCAACCCCAAACGCTTAAGGATTTCTACACAAAACGACCATCACGCATGGTTAAGACCTTTTGCATCCGACTGGCAAGACTGACATCATGCGTCACCAATACCAAAGCCATATTGGTTTCCTGTTGTAGGGAAAGCATCAACTCATAGATTTGTCGTGCGGTTTCAGAATCGAGGTTTCCTGTGGGTTCATCCGCTAACAAACAGGCAGGACGAGTCACCAAAGCCCGAGCAATCGCCGTTCGCTGACGCTCACCACCAGATAACTCCATCGGCTTATGGGTTAAACGATGTCCCAAGCCAACGCGCTCCAGCATCGCCTGCGCCTCAGCACGCGCCACGCCTGCTCCTTGACGACGAATCATTAAGGGCATGGCAACATTATCCAATACGGTAAACTCTGGCAGTAGGTGATGAAATTGATAAACAAATCCCAAATGCCGATTGCGCAGTTGACTGCGCTTGGCTTCACTCAACTGCGAAAAAGACTGCCCTAATAAACTGACCTCGCCTGCTGTTGGATTGTCTAACCCACCCAGCAAATGCAAGAGGGTTGACTTACCTGAACCAGAGGCTCCTACGATCGCCATCTGATCACCTGCCTGTACTGATAGGCTCACCTCATGAAGCACCGCTACAGCAATTTCCCCTTCATCATAGCGTTTGGAAAGCAATTTTGCTTCTAACAAAGGAATCGAGTTACTCATAGCGCAATGCCTCCGCAGGCTGAATTTGTGATGCTTGCCACGCTGGATAAAGGGTTGCCAATAGCGATAAGACAAAGGTCATGGAAGCGACTTGCCACACATCCTCCCATTCCAGTTTTGAAGGCACAAAACTGATATAAAAGATATTGGCAGGGAAAAACTTAAAGCCAAAGACCTGCTCAATCGCGGGCACGATCACGTCAATGTTATTCGCCACTGCTACGCCTCCTGCGACCCCAATCAGCATCCCGATCACGCCAATCGCCATTCCCTGTACAATAAAAATCATCATCACGGATCTAGGGGTTGCCCCAATGGTACGTAAAATCGCAATGTCACTGCGTTTGTCCGTCACCACCATCACCATGGTGGAAATGATGTTAAAGGCGGCAACCATCACAATCAAGGCTAACCCAATAAACATCATGCGCTTTTCAAGCTGTAAGGCGGCAAAAAAATTGGCGTGCTGTTGCGTCCAGTCAGTGACATAAACCGTGCGAGTGATCACCGAACCGATGGATTCACGCATGCTCGGAATGTCAAACATATCGGCAACCTTGAGCTGAAGCCCAGAGATGTCCTCTCCTAAACCAAACAAAGACTGAGCATCTTTAATGTGAATCAGCGTCAGGTTGGCATCGTATTCGTGCATACCTACCTCAAAAACACCCACAACGGTAAAGCGTTTCATCTTAGGCACAAAACCCACAGCAGTAGTTGTCCCCTCAGGCGTAACAAGGGTTAGTTTATCGCCAACCCCAACCCCTAATGCTCCAGACAATTCTTTACCGATAATGATGTTGTAATCCCCTTCCTTCAAATCAGCAAGTTGACCGACAAACAGTTTTTCACCAACATTAGACACCTCTGGTTCACGATGCGGATCAATCCCTTTGATCATCGCGCCTTGTGAACGACCATTAAACGCCGCTAAGCCTAACTTATTGACATTCGGGGCAATGCCCATCACCGCAGAAGAACGCAATAACTCTTGCGACAAAGGTTTCCAGTTGTCTAAACGATCACCCGTACCCGTAACCGTCATATGCGCGGTCATGCTTAACATACGATGACGCACTTCTTCATGAAACCCATTCATGATCGACAAGATGGTCACCAGCGCGAGAATACCCAGCGCAATACCTAAAAAAGAAATCAACGAAATAAAAGAAATAAAGTGATTTCTACGCTTCGCTCGCAGATAACGTAAGCCAATACGCCACTCAAAGGGCAAACCAATCATGGTATAACTATCCTAACAAACAGGTTAATGTGAATGGGTCGTGGTAATGAATTGTGGCAGTTTCCAACCCCAAAAAACGCCCCCCAAACGCGCCAAAAGCGTTGCCGACATTGATAGCAAAATGACCAGCCAATCAATGCCAATCCAATGAACGCCCAATACATAGACACTTGCCCCTAAAAAAGAAGCTGTGGCATAAATTTCTTTTCGGAGAATCAAAGGCACTTCGCCAACCAGAATATCACGAACCATGCCACCCACAACGCCTGTCATCACGCCCATCATGCCAGCGATCACATCGGCATAGCCGAGACTCAAGGCTTTTTCAGCACCAATAATTGAGAAAACCGCTAAACCTACCGCATCCAAAATCAACAAAACACTCACAGGAATAACATGAGTGCGACGGTAAAGAGCCACAGCAATGGTGGTGAAAACAATTAAATAAACATATTCCGTATGGGTTAACCAAAAGACAGGAACATTCAAAATCAAATCTCTTAAGGTGCCACCACCCACTGCCGTCACCATCGCCAAGACAACTGCGCCAAAGAGATCAAGCTGGTGACGACTTGCCGCAAGCAAGCCCGTAATGGCAAACACCACTGTACCCATTAAGTCTAGCGATAATAACAGAGGGTCAAGCATAGCGGGTCACAATCCTTTTTGAGTTCAATACTAACAAGATGGGCTATTATAACGCGAATTGATCGGTCACTTATAGAGGCAAGCCTCTAAACGAATGACAAAAACAAAAAAGCCCTATCACTAAGGACAGGGCTTTTGTTCAACAGTGGAATAAGTGACAAGAATTAGATGCCAAACTCACCCTTGACTTGTGCAACCCATTTCTGGATACGAGTCGCTGTCAAATCAGCCTGCTGATCTTCGTCAATACCCAAACCAACAAACTTTTTGCCATCTGGTGTTAGGGCTTTAGATTCATCAAACTCATAACCATCGGTTGACCAATGCCCCACAACCTTGCCACCTTTAGCCAACACCACTTCGTTCATCATACCAATGGCATCGAGGAAATACTCAGAATAGTCATGCTGATCACCCAGACCAAACAGCGCAACCGTTTTCCCTGTAAAGTCGATTTCTTGGAACTGTGACCAAAAATCTTCCCAGTGACTTTGTAACTCACCATAATACCAAGTTGGCTGACCCAGAATGATATGCGTGTAACCCGCAAAGGCATCTGCACTGGCTGTCGCAATGTCATGCAATTCAACCCCACCGAAAGCATCTGCGATCTGTTGCGCGACGCGCTCAGTATTGCCCGTATCTGTGCCGTAAAATAAACCGATTGCCATAGTATTATCCCCAAACAATGACTACAAAAACGTTAAAATCAATTAACCTGAAAAAGTGCGCTTATTCTAATACAGCTGAGGGTAAAACTCAATCACCATCAACACCATAAAATTATTAAATAGACCAGAATAAACAAAAAGTTATCTCTCATAAAGCAATTATTTTGCTAAGTTTGACCACACAAAACCACTACCAGGGTCTGTTTTGCGCAAAGAGGCAATGTCTGCATGACCAACCACTGGCGCATGAAACAAACTTGGATAAGCGGTACGCAATGCAGATAACACCTGTGATAAACAGGCATATTGTTGCTCGGTGTATGGACTGGTATCCGTTCCTTCCAGCTCAATACCAATAGCATAGTCATTACAACGATGACGTGCGCCAAAACGAGACACCCCAGCATGCCATGCACGCTGATGAAAGGGAACAAATTGAATCACTTCCCCTGTACGACGAATAAACAGATGTGCCGAAACCCGCACCCCATGCAATTGGCGATAATAAGGATGTGATTCAGTGTCTAGTGTGCCAAGAAACAGATGAGACACAGCTTCACCACCAAACTGTCCAGGGGGCAAACTAATGCCATGAATCACCACCAAAGAGAGGTCTTGTGGATCAGGACGAGCATCGTAATGCGGACTAGGACGATAATCAGCTTCTAAGAGCAAGCCTGTTTCAACAGAAATAGAAAAAGGAGGCAATAATGAGATCATTTGCGATGACATAGCGATTCTTCTGTTGATTTTTGGTATGAATAATGCTGATCATTATACTATGATTGCGCCAAACAAAACCATCATCGTGACAAACCTGATCAGGCTCAAAAATTACATATAAATGATTTTTTTAATACACTTCAGACAAAAATAACAAAATCTAATAGCAGTTACCCTTTTTTTTGTCTATAATCTGACACCATACATAGCAAAAGACACTTACTTTTTTAACAACCTCAACTCAGGTAATTGACGATGAGAATCAACCACCCCATCAAACAAGAAGAGTTTGTCCTTCCTCAAGGTATGTTATTGAGTAGCACAACGGATACGCTGGGTAACATTGTGTCTGCAAACGAATCTTTTGTTGAAGCCTCTGGGTATGCTTGGGCTGAGTTGGTTGGGCAACCCCATAACATCCTTCGACATCCCGATGTGCCTTCAGCCGTATTTGCGGACTTATGGAAAACCATTCGCAATCGTCAACCTTGGTCACAAATTGTGAAAAATCGTCGCAAAGATGGCAGTCATTACTGGGTAGAAGCGACTACGGTAGCTATAGTAGATAATGATCAAATTACAGGTTATCTGAGTGTGCGTCGTCCAGCGTCTCGCCAACAAATTGCAGAAGCAGAACAAGCCTATCGTGCCATCTCAGCAGGTCAATTGCATTTGATGGGTGGTCAGCCTTTCGACTTGAGTGTGAAATACAACTATTTTCGACATTTTTCGCCACTCCCTCTGTCCCTCATTACCGCTGGCACGGCTTTCACTGGTGGACTACTTAGTTTCTTAGGCATAGAAGGTGCGACCAGTTTAGCCGTCGCTTCAGGTATCATTGCGCTTGCCTCTTCTTACCATACCATTTTGTCGGTGCGCAAACAAGGTGAACTTGTTGTACATTTAGAAAATATTGCTAATAACAAACTCTCAGAACCGATTGATGCCATGGGGAGTAATGTCTTAGCCAAGTTATCTAAGGCAACTAAGAACTTACAAGTACGCTTACTGTCAGACAACAATCGTTCCGTTGAACTGCTTCGCAATAGTGAACGCTTGCATGCTGGACTCAATAAAATGAATGCCATGGTTATGCTAGCAGATCAAAACCGCACCATTGTTTATCTCAACCCTGCGTTGCAGAATTTCTTAAAGCAGATTGAACCGCAATTACGCACAGCATTACCCCACTTTAATGCTGATGACTTAATGGGTAAAAGTATTGATATTTTCCACAAACACCCACAGCACCAAATTGACATTCTCGACCGTTTAACCAGCACCTATATTGCGAAGATCAGTGTTGCAGACCAACACTTACAACTGGTGATCAATCCTGTGATCGCTAAAAATGGGAGACGTATTGGCACCAGCGTGGAATGGCAAGATATTTACCAAGAGCGGAAAATTCAAGATGACCTCAAAACACTGATTGCCCGTGCGGGTGATGGTTATCTGGATGGTCGTCTTGATAGTGCGTCACTTTCAGGTTTTTATGCAGAATTAGCCACACAACTTAATAAACTCATGACCAATACCGAAAAGGCTTTTGATGACATCACTAAAGCAATGGAAAAAATTGTGCAAGGGAACTTGACCGCAAAAATCCACAGTCAAGCACAAGGGGATTTAGGTCGGTTAAATGACAATATCAATGAAACGGTACAAGCTTTACGAAATTCTTTCTGCTTGGTCAGACAATCTTCTCGTGACGTAACCGACTCAGCACAACAGGTAGCTGTGGGCAATAAAACTTTAGAAAACACCATTCAACAGCAGGCAGCTGCCATTGAAGAAACGGCATCAGCCATGGAACAAATTACCAGCCAAGTACAACAAGCCAGCCAGCAAGCCATACGCTCTAATGAGTTGGCAGACTTAGCAAAATCTGAAGTAAGAATGGGCGCTGTTGCGATGAATGAATCCATTGAGGCTATGGGAGCAATTCAGGCGGTCAGTGCGCAAATTACAGGAATTGTCACCCTCATTGATGGCATTGCCTTCCAAACCAACTTATTGGCCTTGAATGCGGCCGTTGAAGCGGCACGAGCTGGCGAACATGGTCGTGGCTTTGCCGTGGTAGCAGGTGAAGTTCGCGCCTTAGCACAAAAATCGGCAGAAGCGGCAAAAGACATTAAACAACTCATTGATCAAACCGCGTTACGTATTAAAGATGGAACGACCAAAGTACAGCAAACGGGCAAAGCCTTAGAAGGCATTATTGGTCAGGTTGATGAAATGGCAAGCCTGATTAACCAAATCACCCACAATACCAAAGAACAAGCGATTGGATTAAAACAAATGAACAAGGCGATTGGTCAGATTGATCAATCTTTGCAACAATCTGCTTCTTTGGTTGGTAACAGTGCTTTGTTATCACAGAATCTTGGAAATTTAGCCTCTGACATGGATGGTATGGTGCGTCGTTTTGAACTGGGTGTCTGCGACAATGACTCGCCAAAATCATCCGCGTCCAAGCAAATAGCTGGGGCGAATAGACCACAACTTCCCAATCACAGCCAACCTAAGAAACCTAACACAACCGCCTCATCTGTCCCCAACAATCATGAATGGGGAGAGTTCTAATAATCTGCAAGCTATCAACGAAAACTATCATCGGACAGCACTTCGATAGACACGAGGTCGGCACCATCATAATCCTCGAAATGATTGGTTTGCATTACCCTTAGCACAAGCATGATATAACCTGAGCCTAATTCAGAATAGTGATGCAGTGTTTTTGCCATATCATAGCCCGATGGCACATTACCTAATAAACGACTTTCGATGCGCAAGGTACGCGCCATACGATAGGCTGAACGGGTGTTAATGAGGTGCATATAAGCATAAACAGAGGCTTGTGGATTACGAAATTTGCGATAATCGCCTTTCACACCTGCGCTCGCCAATCCACAATGAGGCTTAAAACACATCAACCCAAAATAGTTATTGGCACGTTTAGCAACACGCGAAGTTCCCCAACCTGATTCTAGCGCGGCTTGGGTCAATACCAAAGAGGGCGGAATAATATCTACACGATGCAACATATTTTGCCAGAAAGTAACATCAAATGCTTTTTTAGGGCCTAGCTCTACCTCATACTCCAATGCCAAAGTGGATAGCCATTCTTTTTGCTTGAGTGTTAAGTTTCCTCGCTGAGAAAGACTGTATAACTTGACCAACTCTTGACGTTTGGTGGCGATTTTTTTGTTTTCTTCCCCGATCATGGGCAATAACCACGAGATAAACTGCTCTTGTTTGCTCGGCTGTGGCGTAAGATCCATGGTTTCACTATCAGGAATCGTTAGCATGATACCATCTTCGCCACCCGCATCCTGATCTAAGACAATAACCTCTTGTTGCGCATCCCAGCCCTGAGTAACACAACGCGTCTCATCGGGCAGTGCCAACCACCAAGCGAAGAGCGCAAACACCACCGACCAAAAGGGAATGGTCGGTAACCAGCAGACCTTCCAGCATATTCTCATCATTTGACCACACCATTATTGAATTATCCTGTTAAGCCCCTAAAGCCTGCCATACAGACCCCCAAAGTGCCTGCCAACACAACCAAGTGCCAAATAGTGCAGTCATGCCCGCGGACAGATAGCGCAACCATTGTTGACGCTGTAATTTGACCAACCAGAAAGCACTCATCCCCAGTAACACCAGCAATGGCAAGGTTCCTATGCCAAACGCCAACATAACGAGCCCACCCTGCCATGCTGACCCAGCGGTAACAGCCAACAACAAGGTAGAATAAACCAATCCACAGGGCATTGCTCCCCAAAGCAAGCCAAACAACCAAGCTTGATGCAGATGACGCACGGGCAATAAAGCTGGCTTCCAACGCGCTGATATGGCTTGCCAATAACGAGCAATGAGCGACTCTAACCGTGAAGGCAACGCCGACCAACCCATCAGCCAAGCCGATAAAATCAACATCCACACCCCAGCAACCAACATCAACCACCGCTGTCCTGTTTGCCAATCGGTTGATTCGAGCAATAACCACCCCAAACTGCCTGCCAATAAGCCTAACAAGGCATAACCGCTCACCCGCCCAAGGTTATACATGATCTGTAAACGCCACAAGGCACTGGGTTTAAGTTGTAACTCTGGCGCAATTTGAAAGGTCAAAGCACCCGCAATTGGACCACACATGCCCAAACAATGCACGCCGCCCAACCAACCAACCAACCAAGCGGTGGTCATTAATTCAAGCGTCATGCTCATATGCGGATGGTGATAACAAGAGGGTGAGTAATTGGGTTAAGGCTGAATCAAAATCGGTAGAATTATCAATGATCAACGCTGAAGGAGGTGCTTGATAACTTTGTGCGCGTGTGAGACGTTCAGCAATTTCTTCAGCGGACTCCCGTCCACGAGCAATCAATCGCTGGGCAAGCACGGAAGCGTCACAATGAATCCACACAGGCACAAGCAAAATGCCTTGCTGATCGGCAATGCTTTGTGCTTGATCTAAATAAGCGCGTGAGCCATTCATCACCACCGATAAGTCTTGACGCAACCAGTGCTGAATTTCTTGCCCCACAGCATAGTGCAAACCATGCGATTGCCATGCAAATAAGAACAAAGCTTTTGCTTGTCTTAAGGCAAACTCTGCTTCCGATAGGCTCACAAAGTTTTCGCCTCCAGCATCAGCCGATCGGGTGATATAACGATGGGCAAAAACAAGGTCTTTCCCTGCCAATCGACGACGTGCCGCCATCAGCAAGCTGTCTTTTCCTGCCCCTGATGGACCGATGACATAATAAAGTTTCCCCATCCATGAACCTATTACTTAGAAGGAAATAGAAATAAGATAGGGGCATTATACGCTAGTCCGCGCTAAAAAATCACCGATTCCCTAAATAATTCATAATGGTTAAGGCATCAACCGTGGCTTTAACATCATGAACACGAACCAACTGCGCACCATAACGCACGGCTTCTACCGCACCTGCTACACTGCCAGCGACCCGATCTATCGCCTGAGGATAATCAAGCAGTTCGCCAATCATCCGCTTGCGTGAAATGCCAATAAGCACAGGATAGCCCTGATCAACCAATTGAGGAATCGCCTGAAAGAGGGTGATATTTTGAGCTAAGGTTTTGCCAAATCCAAATCCGGGATCGAGCATGAGACGGTCTGAAGACAAGCCAGCTTGTCCCCAACGCGCCACCTGTTGGGCAAGAAAATCGAGGACTTCTTGCACCACATCCTGATAATGAGGTTGGTTCTGCATGGTTTCAGGGGAACCCTGCATATGCATAACACACACTTTTGCGTGCGGATGGTCAGCGAGTAATGGGAGGCTGTCAGGATCAGCCAAGGCAGAAATATCGTTAATCCAGTCAGCCCCATAAGCCAGTGCCTCACGCATGACCCCTGCTTTGTAGGTGTCGATAGACAAGGGTTTATCGGTCAGTTGACGCACCCCTTCCAACACGGGTATCAGGCGTGAGAGTTCTTCATCAAGGGAAATAGGGGTAGCCCCTGGTCGAGTAGATTCTGCACCAAGGTCGAGAATATCAGCCCCTTCGGCAAGCAGTTGTTCGGCATGGCGTAACGCAAGATCGCGTTGAATATAACGTCCGCCATCAGAAAAGGAATCAGGGGTAATGTTCACTACCCCCATGACCTGCCAGTGACGTTCAGTAAGTGGTATTCGCATGAGGTTGCGCTATCCTCTTAGGTCAGCAATATCTCACAGACCCCTTGTGTTTAGGCATTAGATCAATTCAAATTGCCCATATTTCATGTAACGATCATAGCGTTTTGCCAATAATTCATCCATTGGCAAGGCTTGCAAGGCTTGTAATTGAAGCACAATTCTTTGTTTTAGATTCTCAGCGGCAATCTCTGGGAAACGGTGTGCGCCACCCAAAGGCTCATTAACAATGTCATCCACCAACCCTAGCTCAAGCAAACGCGGTGCTGTCATGCCTAAGGCTTTTGCCGCCTCTGGTGCTTTTTCCGCGCTCTTCCATAGAATAGAAGCACAACCCTCAGGAGAAATCACAGAATAAACACTGTATTGCATCATCTGCGTGACATCACCAACCCCAATGGCTAAAGCACCACCAGATCCACCCTCACCAATGACGGTGACAATAATCGGTACGCTAAGTTCTGCCATCTCCATAAGGTTGCGTGCAATGGCTTCACTTTGACCGCGCTCCTCAGCGTTAATGCCGGGATAGGCTCCAGGGGTATCAATAAAGGTCAAAATCGGCAAACCGAAACGCTCGGCAGTCTTCATCAAGCGCAAGGCTTTGCGATAGCCTTCTGGTCTGGGCATACCAAAGTTACGACGAATCTTCTCATTGGTATCTCGCCCTTTTTCATGACCAATGACCATGACGGGAATACCATCAATACGCGCCAATCCACCCACAATCGCTTCATCATCAGCAAAAGCACGATCACCATGCAGCTCATGAAACTCATCACACATATAACGCACATAATCTAGCGTATAAGGACGTTGTGGATGACGCGACAATTGCACGACTTGCCAATCGGTCAGCTTACTAAAAATCTGCTGGGTGAGCGTTTTACTCTTTTCACGCAACTGAGCGATTTCATCGTCGAGGTTCAAGCCACTGTCAGATACCGTGTGCAACAACTCATCAATTTTGGCTTCGAGTTCGGCAATGGGTTGTTCAAAATCTAAGAAATTTAAGTTCATTATCAAATCACTCTTTTGGTTATGCGTTTGTCAGGCGTTTAGCATCCAACTTTCATGCCATTTTAACAGAAAATCATCTTTTTTTACGCCTCTATCACAAAAAAGAAACTTTCCCACCGATTGATTTCATTTATTGCTCTTTACTCAGCAGAGGTCTGTAACCTACGCCAATCTCTAAGCCTCATACCAACGACCAACAACAGCAAAGGATAGGTCACTAAACCAACGACCACCATCAGCAATAAATAAGCCGATCGCCATGCCCCTGATAAACTAGCCCAATCACCCACCCATTGATTCAACCACCAGAGCGCGACCGCCATGCCAATGCTTGCCAACCCAATTTGTAATAACAGTTTCCCCCAACCGATTTGTGGTTGATAAAAGCGATAATAACGTAACCCCAGCCAGAGTAAGAAAGCATTGACCACAGCGGCACCACTGACCGCAAAAGCCAATCCAACATGCGCCAAGGCATCAATCAATAATAGAGACAACGCCAAATTCACCACCAAGGCAATGACTGAGATTTTCACAGGTAATGCCATCTGTTCACGCGCGTAATAAGCAGGAGCTAAAATCTTAATCGCCAATAATGCCAGTAACCCAACGCCATAGCCAACCAATGCCAAACTGGCTTGATGTGCATCAGCAGTACTAAAAGCATCGTAAGCAAACAGGGTCAGCATTAAAGGTTCTGACAAGAGGACTAAAGCAAGCGTCGCTGGCACCCCAACCAACCAAATCAAACGTAAGGCATAGTCTAAGGTTTGATCATAACTTTGCCAATTTTCTTCAGCACGAGCTTTAGACAGACTGGGTAACACCACTGTTGCTAAGGCAACCCCTAAAATACCGACAGGAAACTCTAACAACCGATCGGCATAATAAAGCCAAGAGACGCTACCTGCCATTAAAAATGAGGCTAAAATGGTTGATACCAACAGGTTGATTTGCGCCACACTCACCCCAAACAGCGCGGGTAGCATATTACGCAAAACACGCCCCACCCCTTCATGACTGTCTAGCGTAAAACGCGGTCGCCAACCAACGGGAGCTAAGGCCCAAATCACCCATGCCAACTGAATCAAGCCCGCCACTAATACCCCATACGCCAAGCTCATGGCAGGAATGGCTAACCAATCACTGAGTAGCATGGCTGAGGCAATCATACTGACATTGAGCCAGACAGGATTGAATGCAGGCTCCCAATATCGCTCATGACTGTTTAATACGGCTGACAACATCGCCACAAGGGAAATCAACAACAGATAAGGAAAGGTAAGTTGCAACATCTCCACCGCCATCGGCATACGAGCATCACCAGCAAACCCAGGGGCAAACAACAGCATCACGGGTTCCGCAAACAGCATCCCTAGCAGGGTTAATGCAAGCAAAAATAGCGTTAACCGCGTCCATACCGCATCCAGCAGTCGATGAGTTTCCTCTTGAGAAGACTTGTGGCGAACATCCGTAAAGACAGGAACAAAGGCTTGAGAAAACGCACCTTCCGCGGTCAACCTACGGAAAAAATTAGGAATTTTGAACGCCACAAAAAAAGCATCCGCCTCAGCAGAAGCCCCAAACATCCGTGCAATCACCACATCACGTACAAAACCAAGGATGCGAGAGATCATGGTCATTGCCCCCACAGTCACTGCACCTTTTACCAATTTTCTTAGCATTTTTCCACCTGTCTGCTCATCATTCTCTCATCATGAAGTCACCACGGCTCAATGCGTCAGTCTGCGTCTTAGATTGCTCATTCTGCTATGAAAGATACAACAGAATACGTTTTTCAAACTTACTCACCTGTTCCGCAGTACCACTCACCAACAGAACATCACCATTCATGAGGATAAACTGATCATTAGGTGTGTCACTTCGTACGCCATGACGTTTGACTCCTTTGATTTCAACCTCATCCTGTTCAGCTTCTAAGGCTTGCAGGTTTTTACCAACACAAGTTGCCTCTGCTTGAATGAGAATACTGTGCAGAATCGTCGTGGACTTGTCTAATCCAATCGGCTCATCCGTTTCACCGATGTATAAGCCTTTTAAGAAACTATAACGAGATTGTCTAACTTTTCGCACCTCTTTGAGGACATCAGCCCCCGACTGCCCCAACATCAACAGAACATGAGATGCCAACATGATACTCGCCTCAAAGGTATCAGGAATGACTTCAGTCGCCCCAGCATCCATCAATTGGTTCAGATGTCCCTCATCACGGGTACGTACCAAGGCTTGCACATCACGTCGCATTTCACGAATACTATGCAGTGTTTTGAGCGAGGCATGTAGGTCTGAAATACACAACACCACCATACGCGCTCGCTCAATCCCTGCGGCATGCAAAATTTCTTTCCGCGCAGAATCACCATAGAAAACAGGCTCGCCCGCACGTTTGGCTTCGTCAATGCGAATAATGTCCATGTCTAGCGCAAGATAAGGAATGTCTTTTTTCTTGAGAAACTTTGCCAATGTCTGCCCAACACGACCAAAACCACAAATAATGACGTGATCTTTAAGATAGTGCGATTCATGTTCAATGGTTTTTTCTTGTGATAAGCGATCTTTAGCGTAGGTATTGGCAAGGAGTTTTTTCGTCACCTTACCATTGTATTTAATTAAAATAGGAGACAACATCATGCTAAAAATGGCCGCCGACAGTAAAATTTGCCCTTCGGTATTGGGTAGGAGATGTTGACCAAACATCAAGGACAACAAGGCAAACCCAAACTCACCACCGTGCGCCAATACCAATGCGGTACGCAAGGCAACGCCACCATTATTACCAAAGAAGTATTCGAGTATCCACACCACAAAAGCTTTAACGGTGATTAAACCAACCGTCAGTAACAGAATCCACCCTAGATATTGCCAAACCAAAGTCAAATCGACCAATAAGCCAACGGTAATGAAAAACAAGCCCAACAACACATCTTGAAACGGACGAATGTCAGACTCAATTTGGTGCTTAAACTCGGTTTCTGCCAGCATCATGCCTGCAATAAACGCACCCAATGCCATAGACAAGCCTAAGGATTGTGTCAATGCCGCTGAGGCAATCGCTACCATTAACACGGTGAGGGTAAATAACTCATTCGATTTCGCCATCGCCACTTCATTGAACAAAGGACGTAATAGCGTTCGCCCAATCACCAACAATAGGGTAATAGCAAGCAGTCCTTTAACCAATGACAACAAAAGATCTGTCGAAATACTGCTACTGCCCGCCCCTGCATCACCACCTGACAATGACGCACCGAGCACGGGAATAATAATCAGCATTGGAATAGCGGCTAAATCCTGAAATAGCAAAATTCCTACGGCATTGCGTCCATGACGTGACTGCATTTCTGATTGTTCTGTCAACTGTTTGAGCACCACAGCGGTTGATGACATCGCCAAAGCCCCTCCAGCCAAGAGCGCGACATCCCAAGAGACACCAACCAAATGTGCCATCAATCCAAATATGCTCATTGATAAAAGGACTTGTAATCCTCCTAGCCCCAGCATGGTGCGACGCATGGTCATGAATTGCGCTAGAGAGAATTCCAATCCAATGGCAAACAACATGAAAACAATGCCGAACTCTGCTAAAAAATGGATATTCTGCTCATTTTCAATAAAGCCAAGCGCGTGTGGTCCCACACTGATACCAACGACAATGTAGCCTAAAATCGGAGGCAGTTGAACACGCTTAAACAGGGAAACAACGATCACGGAGAAGAACAACAAGCCTAAAACTTCATATAAGGTGTCGTGCATTATTGATTGGTCTCCAAATGAAAGCGCATGGATAAATCAATGGCGCGTAAATGCTTGGTAATGGCTCCTGTTGAAATAAAATCAACCCCTGTTTGCGCTAAAACCGCTAATTGGTCAAAAGAAACATTACCAGAAACCTCTAAGGGCACTCGCCCTGCGGTTTGCGCTACAGCGTCGTGAATGTCTGCGAGAGAAAAATTGTCGAGCATGATTCGATCAACTGGAAGCGTCAGCGCAATGGCAAGTTCATCAAGTGTTTCGACTTCGACCTCAATAAAGGTATGAGGGAATTGTGCTTTGGCTTGAGTGACAGCAATGCCTAATGAACCTGCCGCCATGATATGATTTTCTTTAATCAGAATGGCATCGTATAGCCCAAAACGATGGTTCATCCCACCACCAATTTTGACCGCATATTTTTGCGCGAATCTCAGCATAGGAAGGGTTTTACGTGTATCCAGCAAACGGGTACGACTGCCAGACAAACAGGCTACATACTGTGCGGTAACGGTTGCCGTTCCCATCAGGGTTTGCAAAAAATTTAAGGCTGTCCGCTCACCAGTCAACAAACTTCTGGCATTACCCGTTAAGCAACAAAGACGCGTATCGGCTGAAACAGACTGCCCCTCCTCCACCAACCACTCAACCTTAATCAGCGGATCAAGTTGCGCAAACACAGCCTCCAACCAAGCCTGACCACAAACAATGGCAGCTTCACGACACCAAATATCGGCAGTTGCCTGTTTTGATTCGGGAATGAGGTTGGCTGACAAGTCACCTGCACCGACATCCTCTGCGAGCGCAAGCGACACCTCTTGGGCAATCCACGCTTGTTGTTGGTTACTCAACTCCATAAAATACACACACTCAGCTGATATTGTAATTCGACATTATAACGGATGTAAACGACTCTCGCAAAGCAAAGCCTGAGTTTAGCATTGGCATCAGTAAGTGTTACAACCTAGCTAAATTACGCGCGTTGGTTAAAGTTGAGCTCGTAGCATGGCTAAAACGGGGGCGGTTTCTGGTCTGATACCCCGCCAGAGGTAAAAGGCTTCAGCCGCCTGTTCGACCAACATGCCCAAGCCATCGACACAGTGTTGAGCGGCATAGTCTTGTGCGGTTCTTAAGAAAATAGTAGGTGCTTTGCCATACATCATGTCGTAAGCTAAGGCGTTTTCAAACCAAGCAGGTTTTAAGGGTGGTAGATCACCTGCCAAACTGGCTGAGGTTGCATTGATAATGATGTCGTAGGGCTGGGCAGGGACAACCTCATAACCACACCCGTTGATGCGCAAATGCTGTGCTGACTCTGCCAAGGCAACCGCTTTATCTGCACTACGATTCGCTACCGTCAACTGATCAACGCCAGCCTGTAATAACGGCTGAATCACACCGCTTGCCGCACCACCAGCCCCCAACAACAATACCCTTTTTGCGTTAAGTTCTGTTAATCTGAGCAGATCATTCACCAAGCCAACCCCATCGGTATTGTCACCATACCAACCGCTTTCTGTGCGGATCATGGTGTTGACCGCACCTGCACGTTCTGCACGTTCGGAATGTCGTTCACAAGCTGAAAAAGCTTCGAACTTAAAAGGAAGGGTAACATTCAGGCCTTGAAAGTCTTCGCTAAAAAGAGACTGAGTTTTTTCTATAAATTGATCTAACGGCACTAAAATTGCTTTATAGTCGATATTTTGTTGCGTCTGTTGCGCAAATTGCTGATGGATCTGTGGTGATTTTGAATGGGCAATCGGATTGCCTAAAACGGCATAATGTGCTGGTGACTCTGTCATCATGATAAGAAATTATCCTGTAATTTGTTAATAGTAAATTGATTTTTATTATATTTTCGTTTTTTAGTAGCTATTGAGTTGTTAATGGAATTTATATTTTACTAAAAGTTGCTGTGAATGTTGATCAGTTGTCAATAAAATGTAGGATAATCTGCTAGTTTGTGGGTTAATGGTGTAGATTTGGAGGAAGTTATGTCGATTAAGACGCGTATTTGGTCATTAGTGGTGATGTTTCTATCATCATTGGTTGTTGCCGCATTGATCAATTTGTATTCAACAACGCGTCAAACAGCGATCATGAACGAGATTGCTGATGCGCTCAAAGCCTCACAAGTCATCGGTGAAATTGGTCGCCTATTAGAGTCTAACCAATCACAAATTCTTTACGCGCTACAATATAACCCTGCTGACCCAGTCTTATCAGCCTCTCATTACTTTCCCGTGACCCTCTATTTCGATCAGGTCAAGCTCAATGCCGAACAGATCAATGATAATTGGGAACATTACTTAGCCACCACGACAGCACAAGTGTTAAAAGAAGAAACAGACTTATTTCAGTTAGTACGTGGTGAGTATTTGAATACAGGGATTAAAGGGATTATCACGCTGATGCAGTCGGGGAATTATACCGAAGCTTACACCCACTTTCAGCAACAAACTGAACCCTTGCTCATGAATTCTCGCCCAATGGTTGATCAAATTGCCTTAAAAGTGCGAGAAAGGGTTGATCTGTTACAAACGGAAGCGGCAAGTTTTACGACCAAGATGACTTGGTTGTTGCAAATGATGGTATTATTGTCGATTGTTGTTGGGGTTGGGTTAGCGATTTACAGTATTCGTATTATTGCCAGTAACTTGAATGCAGGACGTGCTTGGGCGAAAAGCATTTTGAGCAATGGCTTGTTAAGTCATCGCTTGGTACTGCCTCATCCTGATGAAATTTCGGATATGTTGGTCGATATTCAAGCCGCTTTTAGTCAGGTTGATCAAGGCTTAACCGAATCACGTAAAGTCGTCACTGCCATTGCCAATGCTGACTTTAGCCAGCGCATGACGGGTAACTATGTTGGTGACTTGGACGTACTTAAGCAAGGCGTAAATGGGTCTGCTGAAAGCGTGGAATTTATGATGGGCGAACTTTCCAAAGTCATGAAAAGTTTGCATGATGGTCGTTTTAATGTGCAAATGGATCAGCGGGTTGCGCAGTCTTTCCGTCAGCAAGTAGATCAGGCGATGTCGCGTATTCATCAGGTCATTAGTGACATTAATCAGGTCATGGCAAAAATGACCGCTGGTGATTTTAGTGCGCGAGTACAAGCCAATGCTTCTGGTGACTTAGACGCGATGAAAAAGAATATCAACGCTTCTATGGACAATATGGCACGCGTCATTAGCGCGATCAGTCAGGTCGTTTCTGCCCAAGCATCAGGTGATTTAACCCGTTCATTACCGAGCGATTCCTTTAGCGGTCAATTGAGTGAGTTGAGAAGCGCGATCAATCACTCAGCCGAAAAGGTCAAAGAAGTGGTAGAGCAAGCCATGCACACCGCAAATGTTGTTAACCAAGCCGCTGGTCAGGTGTCTCGTGGTTCTTTTGATATTTCAACACGGGCACAATCACAAGCTGACGCTTTAGCCAAAACCAGCAATACCATGCAAGCGATGACTCAGGCAGTACAACAAAATACCAACAGTGCTCAATCTGCGGCAAAACTGAGCGATGGCGTACGCAATAAAGCGGCAAATGGGGTTGCCGTCATGCGTCAAACCATTTCAGCGATGCAATCCATTCGCGCGTCGAGCAGTCAAATTGCCGATATTGTCACCTTAATTGATGGGATTGCCTTTCAAACCAATTTGTTAGCATTAAATGCAGCGGTGGAAGCCGCTCGTGCTGGCGAGAATGGTCGAGGATTTGCGGTAGTAGCAGGTGAGGTGCGTGCCTTAGCGCAAAAATCAGCGGCAGCAGCGAAAGATATTAAACAGTTGATTGGTGATAGTGTCTCACGTATAGAAGCAGGGACGAAACTGGCCGATCAGTCGGGTGAAATGCTTGAAGAAATCAGTCAAGCAGTGACACAAGTCACCGATGCGGTTGCGGATATTGCCTCAGCCAGTTTGCGCCAAACAGCTGATATTGAGCAGATGCGCAATGCCATTGAATCCATTGATCAAGTAACACAAGAAAACACGACATTGGTACAAGAAACCACCACCTCCGCCAATCACTTGAGTGAACAGGCAGAAGTCTTGCGTCAGAATATGGGGTTCTTTACGACAGCTTCTCGACGTTAACCTGTTAACCTAGCTTTTCGCTTTCTTGCAAGAAATGGTCAATTTATGCTATTATGATTCGCTTATTTTTTGGGTTTTGTTAGCTCATTAACCATCTATTTCCATGTAGGAGGATGTCTAATTGACACAATTACCAACAAGCGAAGTGGGCAAAACGTGGCCCAGTCATCACAATCTTAACGAATTGACACAAGAACCTGTCGATCATTTTATCACCAAAGACGGTGTCAGCTATGCAGGAACACACATCATTATTGATCTGTGGGATGCGTCACGCTTGGATGATCTTGAGCATATGGAAGACACCCTGATCGAGGCTGTACGCCAAGTGAAAGCAACCTTGCTACACATTCACCTGCATCACTTTCAACCTAATGGTGGCATTTCTGGTGTGGCAGTGTTGGCTGAATCGCATATTTCTGTACACACTTGGCCAGAAAAAGGCTATGCGGCATTTGATGTGTTTACCTGCGGTGACTCTGAACCACAGGCGGCAATTGATGTCTTAAAAGCGGCCTTTTTACCCAGTCAAGTCATTGTGAGTGAGCATTTGCGTGGTCGCAGTGATCGCAAAATGGATTGAGTGGATAAGTTGGTCTATTGAGCAAAAAAATAACTTAATAATAGGGTATTAGTAACTGATGTTTATTGAATCGCTTTATGCAGGCTATGGTCAGGCTTTTGAAGTGACTAATACCCTATTTGAGTTAGAAACTCCTTTTCAAAAGTTGGTTATTTTTGACAATCCTGTCTTTGGTCGGGTCATGACATTGGATGGTATTGTTCAGACAACAGAAAAAGATGAGTTCGTTTATCATGAAATGCTCGCTCATGTTCCCTTGATGTCACACCCTAATCCTAAGCGGGTGTTGATTATTGGCGGTGGTGATGGCGGTATTTTGCGTGAGGTCTTAAAACATCACTGCCTTGAGCAAGTCACCATGGTTGAAATTGATCCAGCAGTGATTGAGATGGCAAAAGCGTATTTTCCTCAGCATTCTCAAGGGGCTTTTGATCATCCAAAGGCACGCATTGTGATTGCTGATGGGGTGAAGTTTGTCAATGAATCAAACGAACAATTCGATATCATTATTTCTGACTCTACCGATCCAGAGGGTCCAGCACAAGCCCTTTTTTCAACGGATTTTTATGCCGCTATTGCCAATAGGCTCACCGATGATGGTATTTTTGTCGCACAAAATGGTGTTCCCTTTCTGCAAATGAACGAGTTAATCGACACCATAACGCGCTTTAAGCCTCTTTTTGCGGATTACACCTGCTTTACCTCAGCCGTTCCTACCTACGTTGGTGGAATAATGACCTTGGCGTGGGGCGCGAAACATATTGACAGTCGTTTAACTTCTTTCTCTCAACTTTCGGAACGTCAATCCGAACGAGGCGTAACAACCCGTTATTACACCCCTGCCCTGCATCTTGCTAGCTTTGCTTTGCCTGCCTACGTGCAATCTGCCATAGATGCCATTGCTGAGGCAGACTAATAGACACCTCTAAAAATCGTCATTCCTGCGAAAGTGGGAATCTATTTCTTTGATGTTATGGATTCTCGCCCTAATCTTTCTGCTAAGAAGCCGCTTGAGTGAGTGCTATTAGGCGTTCATTCAGTTCTGGTGAAATCGGATAGGCTTGCCCAGACACCGCCCTG
>CAZLOM010000019.1:18890-20556 GCA_964561185.1 uncultured Piscirickettsiaceae bacterium | reverse complement strand
TATGAGCATCACCATTTACCACAACCCAAACTGCGGTACTTCACGTAACACCCTAGCCATGATTCGCGCCAGTGGTGAAGAACCTATTATTATTGAGTATTTCACCGCGCCACCTTCAAAAACCATGCTCAAAACCATGATTGAGTCAGCAGGCTTGACCGTTCGCGGTGCGATGCGAACCAATGTTCCAGAATATACCGACAACCAATTAGACAACCCAGCCTTGAATGATGATGAACTGCTCGATCAGATGGTTAAACATCCTATTCTCATCAACCGTCCGTTTGTGGTGTCGCCCAAAGGCACGCGCTTGTGTCGTCCATCGTCTGAAGTTGTGCTAGAAATTTTACCTAACCCACACTTAGGAACATTCACCAAGGAAGATGGTGAAGTAGTGGTGTGTCCCTAATGCTTGCTATTCTTGTTTTCGTCCTCACCCTTGTTTTGGTGATTTGGCAACCCAAAGGGTTAAAGATTGGTACCAGTGCGGTAGCTGGGGCAATGGTTGCATTGGCGTTAGGTGTGGTGTCTATTGAAGATGTGTTTAGCGTGACCAACATCGTTTGGGATGCAACGCTTGCTTTCATTGGTATCATTTTGTTGTCGATGGTGCTAGATGAAATCGGCTTTTTTGAATGGGCGGCACTGCACATCATTCGTGCCAGTGGTGGCAGTGGGACACGCCTATTTGTGCTGATTATGCTGTTGGGTTCAGGGGTTTCGGCTCTGTTTGCCAATGATGGTGCGGCGTTAATTCTCACCCCGATCCTTTTAGCCAAAATGCGATTACTACAACTTGATCCCAAAGCCATACTTGCCTTTTTGTTGGCAGGTGGGTTCATTGCAGATTCTGCCTCTAATCCACTCATCATCTCCAACCTAACCAATATTGTTACCGCAGGTTATTTTGACATCGGATTTTGGGAATATGCTCGGATGATGTTCTTGCCTAATCTCGTGTCTATCATTGCCTCAATTGGTGTATTGTGGTTCTTCTTTCGGAGAGCTATTCCTGCAACAATCGGTATCGAAGGACTTCCTGAACCGATTTCTGTGGTCAGACATATTCCCCTGTTCAAGCTAAGCTGGGGATTTTTAGGCTTACTCTTGCTAGGTTATGGCATTGGCGATGCTTATGAACTGCCTGTGTCAGTGTTTGCCTTGGGTGGTGGGATTGTTTTCTTGCTCTTGGCAGGTTATCTCAAAGCCGCTCGTATTGGTTTGACGCTCAAAACAGCACCTTGGCAGGTGGTGTGGTTTAGTATTGGGTTGTATGTGGTGGTATTTGGGTTAAAAAATATTGGCTTGACCGATGAAATGACGCACCTACTCACTTGGGCGCAAGCACAGGGACAATTCACTGCTGTCATGGTCACTGGCTTTATGGCGGCTCTTTTGAGTTCTGTGATGAATAACCTACCAACCATCATGCTGATGGACATTGCCATTATGCAAACAGGCAATGAATTGCTTGCTTATGCCAATATTTTAGGCTGTAATCTAGGGCCGAAAATGACCCCCATTGGTTCGTTGGCGACCTTACTGTGGTTGCATGTACTCGATAAAAAAGGCATTCATATCGGTTGGGGAGACTATATGAAAGTTGGTGTGATGATTACGCCTCCTGTGTTGTTTGTTGCCTTATTACCCCTAGCGTTTGGTTGAT
>CAZLOM010000019.1:0-18790 GCA_964561185.1 uncultured Piscirickettsiaceae bacterium | reverse complement strand
ATGATTACGCCTCCTGTGTTGTTTGTTGCCTTATTACCCCTAGCGTTTGGTTGATAGATAAATGAAGTAGTATATTTGGTGCCTTGTGCTTTTCTGTTGAGAGAATAGGCTGGTTAGGTTTAATTTTGCAAAATGGGCTTGCAATGGGCTTAGAAATACACTACAATGATGTTTCTGAGTTGGTGAGTTGGCCGAGAGGCTGAAGGCGCACCCCTGCTAAGGGTGTATAGGCTTATACCCTATCGAGGGTTCGAATCCCTCACTCACCGCCAGATGTTGACTTGGTCAACAGCACATTAAAAAGAAGCGTTTTGAAATAAGTAAAAATACTTCTTGACAATCTGAAATAAGTTTGTCATAATGTACAAATAACGCGCTCGTAGCTTAGCTGGATAGAGCACTCGGCTACGAACCGAGAGGTCAGGAGTTCGAATCTCTTCGAGCGCGCCAAACATCAAACCCCTGTATAGCATTGCTTACAGGGGTTTTTTATTTCATTCCTGTCGTTTGCAATTTTTTCTTGAGTGAATGTTTCTTGAGTGCTAATCTTGTAACACAAGTCATCGCAAAAGATGCCAATGCCCCAATCGGTGTGTTTGACTCGGGGGTTGGTGGCTTATCCGTCTTGCGTGAAATTCAACGATTACTGCCATTTGAACGCCTGCATTATGTCGCTGATTCTGGATTTGCACCATATGGCAATCGTTCAGCAGACTATATCATTGCGCGTTGTGAGCATATTGTGCATTTTTTTTTGGCTCAGGGTGTCAAAGCGATTGTGATGGCTTGTAATACCGCCACTGCTGTTGCCGTAGAGTCCTTGCGCCCTTGGTGTCCTGTGCCGATTATTGCCATGGAACCCGCGATCAAACCAGCACGTTTGCACACCAAAACAGGCAAGGTGGGGGTGTTGGCGACAGCACAAACCGTCACCAGCCATAAAGTCAGCCAACTGATTGCCGTGCATGGTCAAGGCATTGAGGTTGCCTTGGTGCCTTGTGTTGGATTCGTTGAGTTGGTAGAGCAGGGGAAGTTAACAGGGGATGACACAGAAGACTTGGTGCGTCATTATGTCCAGCCGTTAATTGAGCAGGGCATAGATACCCTAGTGTTGGGCTGTACCCATTATCCATTTTTGGCAGAGATGATCCAGCAGGTGGCTGGTGAATCCGTATTATTGATTGATCCCTCCCCAGCCGTGGCGCAACAGCTCAAGCGTCAATTACAAAAAAGGCATCAGTTATCCACAGGGTTTGCACAGGCTGAGATTCGCTTTTGGAGCAGTGGAAATCGGGAAGCGGTCGCACCATTGATTGCCGCTTTATTGGCGCGGACATCGGTGGTGGTGCAATCATTATCAGCAAATGAGGAGAAGCGTGGTGGATGAGTCTTTGTATCCTGCTATTGAAGATATTTGTCAACGGGTGTTTGGTTTGTTGTTGTCCGTTCGTCTTACCTCTGATGCGCTCAATAAGCAGTTGCTTATTCAACTCATGCCTAAGCAGAGGCAAGATGCCCTGACACAGAGCCAACAGGAAATGGATGCCATTTTGTCGATACAGCATTTGCTCACTGAGATAGGGTGGTCGGTGAAGCTCGAAGTGATCTAGTTATCCTTCTGGCTTACTATCCTCGTTTAATCGGAAATTGAATGTGAATTTTGGCACCTTGAGGTTCTGCCTGTGAGATATAAATGCTGGCACTGTGTTCATCAAGGATGCGTTTGACAATCGCCATACCGAGACCCGTACCCTTGGGTTTATTGGTGGCGTAGGGTTCAAACACCCAGTGACGTTGGTCTTCAGGAATCCCTGGACCATTATCGGTGAGCACCAAATGCAGAATCTGGGCATCACAATAGGTTTCAATGCTCAATTCTGGCATATTTTCTTGATCCGTAGCCTCTCTTGCATTCTTAATTAAATTATGAAAGAGCTGTCTTAATCTTCCAGCATCTGCTTGAATGGATGGACAGTTTGGTGCAAGGTTGGTGTAAATTTTTAAGCGTTGTTGATCCGTTAGCGGGTACATGATGACGAGGTCTTGGATCAGATTGTTCAAGTCTAAGGTATGTAACATGGCTTTGGGCGTGTTGGCAAATTCAGCAAAATCCTGTACCAGACGTTTCATGGAATCGACTTGCTGGATAATCGTATTGGTTGCACGGTCGAGTAGTTTGGCATCCTCTTCTGATAAGCGAGACAGCAATTTATGGCGCATCCGATCGGCCGCAAGTTGAATGGGGGTTAGTGGGTTCTTAATCTCATGTGCCAATCGACGGGCAATGTCTTGCCAAGTGGTGTATTTTTGTGCCTGCACAATGGCAGTGATGTCATCAAATACGACGAGTAGTCCACCATTATTATTCAAAAAAACAGGAAGGTGGCGAACATTGAGTGTGAGTAAATGACGACTGTTATCGCTTAATTCTAAGGTGACTTGCTTCTGGCATGAGGGTTCAGTTTGTTGCGTCAGCTGTTGCTGTGCTTCTAAAATCGCCTCGAAAAAAGAGCTGAAATTGGGATAAAGGGTCATTAGCTCAGGAATGCTTTTCCCGATGAGTTGTTCTGTCGTTAGGTTCAGGAGTTTGGTGCTGGCATTATTCGCGGTTTTGAGTTTGGTTTGATGGTCACAGGTCAGTACGCCAGCCGTCATCTGGTGAAGTAGAATTTGCAAATAATGTTTTTGTCCCTCAGACATGAGTTGACTGTTACGTAATTCATCACGAGACTTTTGAATTTGTTCTGACATCTCGTTAAAGGTGAGCATTAAGTCACCCAGTTCATCTTGACGATCAGGTTGTAGGCGATGGCTATAATCACCGCTGGCAATGATACGTGCTGTTTGGGTCAGGGCGCGAATGGGTTGAATAAAACTGCGCGATGCTTGAATCCCAGCGAGAACTGCCGCCAATAGCGTGAGCAGAACCACTAGGGCAAGGTTAATGGTGACAGAGACTTTCAAGGGTTCACGTAAGAAGGCGATGGTTTGATATTGGCTGTTGGCATGAGCCACTTTTTCTGCTTGTTGTCTGAGTTCATCAGGCAGGTGAAATTGGACTTGTAACACGTGTTGGATGCGATTGTTCGTGTCATAGAGTGGCACAACAATACGAATAAAGCTGGTGATGCTGCCATCGGTAAGATGTTCCGCATCCATGCTGGCATACGGGCTACCTTGGCGAACTTGTTGCAAAATATTTTCAGGCAAGGGGTGAGGCAGTAGCGTACTGACATCAAGACTTGCCGCGGCCAAGGCTTGCCCAGCCGTCGAAAAAATGGCGAGATCAGCGGTTTTGTCAGCGAGTTGTTCGGCAAGTTGCGTGAGGCTCACCGAGGGGTTGGAAAGTAGGGTTTCTGTGTGATGTTCGATGAGGGTGTTCACGCGATTGAGGCTGTCGCGAGTTTTCATATCTAATACACTGCGACTGAGATTGAGCGCATCTTGTAAAACTTGTTCTGTTTGGCTATCAAACCACGAATCAACGCTTTGATGAATCACGTGTCGTGCAAAGAAAAAAGCCACCAGCATGGGTACACCAATCAGCAAACTCATTGCCGTAACCAATCGTAACTGTAACCGCGATCCAGGGATTTGCAGACGTAAATCTTGCCATAGGCGTACCAAACTGGCACTGAGCCAAATCAATAAAATCCCAGCCCCGATGATGTTGAGCAGAAGCAGTAAGCCATAGCTGTTGGTAAAATCTTGTGCGGTTTGCAGGCTTTGACTCAATAAAAAGAGGGAGATGAGCAGTAGTCCTGTAATCATCAATACCAAGCGATAGGGTTTGCTTCTGCTTTTTAAGGAAGGGATCTGTTGAGCTGGGGTTGTGTTGTTCATTTTATTTCCATATCACAGTTGTGGGGCTGTCCAATAGCGATTTAAGGGCGGGGTTTGATGTAACCAATGTTCATCAAATAATGTGGCAAGGCGTAACGCATTTGGTAAGGCACTGGGTTCGAGTTTGACTTGAATCCAAATATGGTAGGTATGTCCTGTTTCAAGTTGATTAAGGGCAATGAGTGGTAGGTCTTGTAATCGCCCGAGGGTATGAAGGCTAGACACCAAATCTCGTTCATTCGTGACGCGTTGTAAGGTTAGGTTGGTCAGTTGATAAGTTTGTTTGAGCAAGTCATATGATAGTCTTACCCGAATGACTTGTTTGCTCATCGGGTTTTCCCAAAAATGGCGGGTTGGGTCAGAAAGTTTGACGGTGAGTGTGTATTCTAAGGGTATGCCGTGTCTTAAAGCTTCTTCCATGGTAGGTGTTATTGGAAGGGTGGTTTGGGCATCAATCAATAAATGATCTTGGTTAGTTTGCGCATATATCTGACTGTTTTCATTAGCCCATACAGGTGTGTTAATAAAAAGTGAGAGCAGGAGGGTGAACAATAAGGAAGGCATGGTCATCATGATCACTAGGGGTAGCGTTAGTCTTAAATGGCTATGATAGCAAAAAAGCTGGTTTTTTGTTTGTTATAATTGTTCGATGAGAATACAAGTAAATCCTACGAGGATTTGTTAGAATAGTACAAGTAACAACAGATGCGAAATGACACGAAAAATATAGCACGAAGAAATAATGAGCGGACGTGTGGCGTGTTAAGGTTTTGCTGATTCTGATGAATGCTGCTCTTTGTGGGAGTAGCATTTGCTTTGAAACCTACAATTAAATGGTGAGTCATGCTATGGAAAGGATTATCAGTTGTTTAGAAACTGATTTAGAGGGCAATATTGTCTATGCAAACTCCAGCTTTTTTCTGACAACAGGATATAGCAAAGAGGAAATCCTCGGCAAGCCAAAGAAAATACTGCGTCATCCAGATATTCCTAATATGGTATTTCGAGACTTATGGAAAACCATTTCATTGGGTGAGTCTTGGTTTGGTGTGCTAAAAAATAAAAAGAAGTCAGGTGAAGATCACTGGGAATACTGCTTTATGTATCCCGTGTTTAAAGGGTATGATATTGTCGCCTATCGCGGGCTTCAGATGCCCGTCATCGACGAAATGTTAAAGGAAATTGTAGAGGCGCATTACCAGTTACTGGATGGTCATGATGAAAAGATTTCTTTGATTCGTGGTAAGACTTATGAGGATCTCGCTTTTAATGGCACGATAGAAGAACGAGCTTTTGCATTGAGCTATTATATCAAAGAAGTATGCGTGCTCGATTTCTCTCTGTTTTATGATGCCTTACAAGGAGATAGGGTTGATAAGATCATTCTAGCCTTTCTTGAAAGACTGGTGAATATCATGTTTGAGGTATCGGTTTCTATTGATAAAATTGACAATATCTCGGTAACGAATTATCACGGTGAAGAGATCAGTCGTAAGTTTTTAGAAGGCACACTGATCGGGCGACTCAATCAAGCCATTTATAAACAGCAAGACCGTTTTATTGCGCAATCTCGTCATTCCGTTATGGGGGAAATGATTGCGATGATCTCGCATCAATGGCGGCAACCCTTGTCTGTGTTGAAATTGAATGCGGATATTATCTCCCTAAAAATTGACTCATTAACGATATCGGAAGAGGATAAAGCCTTTCTGAAGCAAAGAGGTTCTGTTATCAGTGAGATGGTGAAAGAACAATCTTTGTTGATTGAGGATTTTGCTGACTTTTTCAAGGCAGATAAAGAAAGTCGTGTTTTTTCTGTCGAGAAGTCTATTGATCAGGCTCTGTTCTTATTACAGTCTTCTCTTGTAAGTCACGGTGTTGAATTGCAAAAGCATGTCACAAAAGATCTCTGTCTGTTCGGTTTAGAGCGTGAATTGAGACAAGTGTTTGTGAACATTATCAAAAATGCGATGGATCAATTGATAGAAAGAGAGATAAACTCGCCAATTATTATGGTCGATGCGAGACAAGTCGATCAGATGATAGAAATTGTGATTCAGGATAATGGTGGTGGGATTGCAGAGCATATTTTGCCCAGAATTTTTGAGGCATATGTTTCCAGTAAGTCTTTGAATGGTACGGGATTGGGCTTGTATATGGTGAAACTGATCATCCTTGATAGTTTCAAGGGAGAAATTGTTGCGTCTAATTCTGATTTTGGGGCAGTGTTTACCATTCGGATTCCGATTGGATTGTGATCTAAATCGGTCGGTTCGGTTCGGCTTGGCAGGGTCAAGCACTGCTTGGTCGTTTTTCCAGTTTGCGCTGTAGGGTTCTGCGGTGCATCTGTAAGGCGCGGGCGGTTGCAGAAATATTCCCTTCATGTTCTGCCAGTACCTTTTGAATATGTTCCCATTCGACGCGCTCAACCGATTGCGGTTTGGCTTGGACAGCGATCTGTTCATTGCCATGCAATTGCGAGAGCGCACTCAGAATGTCATCAATACTCGCTGGTTTAGCAAGGTATTGGCGTGCACCAAGTTTAATCGCTTCCACTGCGGTGGTGACACTGGCATAACCTGTTAAAACCAAAATAGGTAAGGTCGGTTTCAGCGCATGAAGTTGTTTGACCAACTGTAATCCCGACTCACCCTCCATCACGAGATCGGTAATGACCGCATCAATGGATTGCTTAGTGACTAAACCTACTGCCTCTGGTGCGTTGCCAGCAAGGTGGCAGTGATAACCCCGACGCGTCAACTGACGTGCCAGTGTTTGCGCAAATAAGGCATCATCATCGGTAATCAGGAGGCTTAAAAAACTGTTCTTTTTAGCCAGCGATGTGTGACCATCACTGACCATAGATGAGGCTAGGCGCATGATACGAGAGCGGGATCATGCAACCAGTGCAGACAAGCTGGTGCGGAGTTTTTTCAACGCTGAAGCCTCAATTTGTCTCACCCGTTCAATAGAAATACCAAACAGTTCTGCCAACTCTGCCAGTGTTGCCTTTTCTTCTCTCAGTAAACGCGCTTCAATAATTTTTTGCTCACGCGTGTTGAGTTGATCAACCGCATGATGCACACTGCGATAAACTTCTTGTTCTTGCTCTTCTGCCAATAAGGTGGCTTCTGGCATATAACGCTCATCGACGAGGGTAAGTATCTGTGCGTCTTCCTCTCCTGTGTCGTTTGGTACCGCGACAGGAACCTCAGAAGCAGACAGACGCATATCCATCGCTAAGACTTCTTCGGTCTTAACATCCAAATCAGAAGCAATTTTGCTCGCTTGTGCGTAGGTTAAGGGTTCTAAGCCTTCTTTGTGACTTCTGAGTTTGAAAAAGAGTTTGCGTTGTGCTTTGGTTGTCGCAATTTTGACACTATGCCAATTGCGTAACACATATTCGTTCATTTCTGCTTTGATCCAATGCGAAGCAAAGGTCATCAAGCGTACACCCGCAGAAATATCAAAGCGTTTAACGGCTTTCATTAAGCCAATCGAGCCTTCTTGAATCAAATCTGCCTCTGGTAAGCCATAACCACGATAGCTACGCGCAATCGGCACCACATAGCGCAAATTACACAGAACCAACTGTTCTGCGGCAACTAAGTCCTGATGATTCAAATAGCGACGAGCCAACTCTAACTCTTCTTCTGCTGAGAGTTTGGGCATCGCCCGAATGGTGCGTAAGTAAGCATTAACATCCTGTGAGGGCGCAACCAATAGGGAGCGTTGTGCTGAATTAGGTTTCCAAGTGGTGATCTCGTGACGCATCGAATGTCCTCCTAAAGCCTTTTTTGATGTAATAGACGACCAAATCGCTCTGTCTTTGTTAGCCTATAAACAATACTTATAGGCTAATTCTTTATTTTATGACTGCTGTTTCTGAGTGTCAAGTCCCGCTTCTGTTACTGCGCTTGTGGGCTGATTTATAGGCTGATCTAACTGACTGCGTTGTTGATCCATTTCGGCAAAAGCGCGTTCAAAATCATCATCGGTTTCAAGCGCGTTGTTAAGTATTGGGTCAACAGGTGCTTCATTTTCTGTCGTGCCATTCTGTGCAGAGGTTTCTGTGGTAGAAGCTTCTGTGTTGGAATAGTCATAGACAGCACTACTGGGCAAGTCAGGAAGCATATCCATAGCACTAACCGCTGTCACGCCACCAGCAGCAACCCCACCAGCCGCTACTGATGCTGATAAAGCTGGCGGTGTAGGTGTTGGGTCTATGGGAGCTTGCTCATTCATGGCCGCTTTAGCATCTCGACTGGCAATAATGCGTGTCCCAAACCAGAGTCCTGCTTCATACATGAGCCACATGGGTACAGCTAATAGCGTTTGTGAAATGACATCAGGTGGCGTAATAAAGGCGGCAATGGTAAAAGCACCTACAATGACGTAAGGACGTGCATGACGCATTTTTTCTGGGCTGACGGCGCGAATCAACATCAGCAGAACCGTAACCACAGGCACTTGGAAAGCCAAACCAAAGGCAAAGAACATTCCGATCACAAAGTCGAGATAGAGCTGAATGTCGGTACCGATTTCAACCCCATCTGGTGTTGTTCCCGCCATGAATTTGAATACTAAGGGAAAGACAACATAGAAAACAAAAGCACCACCTGAATAAAACAACAGGGTACTTGCAACGATCATTGGTGCGGCAAGTTCTTTTTCGTGCTGATAAAGTGCTGGTGCAATGAACGCCCACAATTGATAGAGCAAGAAGGGCATGGCAAAGAAAACAGAAGCAATGAGTGCTAATTTCAAGGGGGTTAAGAAGGGTGAAATCACGCCAATCGCCATCATGCTACTGCCTTGTGGCAGATGACTGGTCAGGGGTTCTGCGATTAAGGTAAACAGCTCGTTGGCAAAAGGAAACAAGCACAGAAAAAGCACAATAATAGCCAAGACTGCTTTGACGAGACGGTCACGTAGCTCAAGCAAGTGTTGGATTAAACTCATTTCCTGATTGTCTTGAGTAGCATCAGGTATTGATGATGATTGACTCATGGATTCTTTTTCCAGAATGCTGTCAGACCTTAGGCTGACTGGGGGAAAGGGCGGCAGAAGCATCTGCGGTTGGTTCGACCACAGGGGTAAGCACTGCCTCAGTTGGACGATCAGGCACGCTTGGCGCACGAGATGCCATGGCACCATCAGAACGCTCATGATACCAAGGTGGTAATTCTTCATAGTGTTCACGACCAAAAGTAGGTCGCTGTAACTTTGAGAAGTCTATCTCATCTTCTTCTTTAGCCGTTTTGACATCTGTGCTATCTACACCTTGTGCCTGTTGGTTGCGAAAGTCTTGGCGAATCGTGTCGGTACTGGGGCGATCATAGATACTGCTTCTCACCTCTGACTCAGTTGCCGTTAAATTGGTTTGCAGTTCTGTGCCGATATTGCGTAACTCATTGACCTCTTTGCTGATGTCAAGTTGACGACGCAAGTCAGCAATTTCTTGTTGTAAACTACTTTCGTTTTTAACATTATCAATGAAGGTTCGTATCTTGCCGACCATCGAGCCCAAACCTCTTGCCACTTCTGGCAAGCGTTCAGGACCAATGACCACAAGGGCGATAATCAGCACTAAGAGAACTTCAGAAAATCCCAGTTCAAACACCAGATGTCATCCTTTCGCAGGGGTCAATGACTTGACCACGTCATTTACAAGCAATTTGTGATTGATTAACCGTGGTGGTGTGTCTGTGACTGTGGTGCCACTGTTGGCGCAGGTTGAACAATCACCGTAGGCTGTGGTTGTTGCGTTGCGGTTTGCGCGTAGGGAGACAGAGTAGGTTGAGGTGCGATTTGTGCTTGCGCTTGCGCAGGAGCTTGTGCCTGTGTTGCTTGTTGTGCGTCAGCTGTGGCTTGTTCACCATTTTTGCCATCGGTAACGGCATCTTTGAACCCTTTAATGGCCGCACCAAGGTCGCCACCGAGGTTTCTTAAACGTTTAGCACCAAACAAGACTAATACAATGGCCAATACAACCAACAAATGCCAAATACTTAAACCCATTTTCGTTATTTCCTTTTTCAGATAAGTTAAATTAAAACAATTAAAAAAACAGTCAAGCTAAAAACCAACCTAACGAGAGATCAGTCTTGGTTTTTGCTTTCTTGAGTTCTCGTCAGTGTATCAATCACCCAGTAAATGAATATGTAAGTGAAACACTTCTTGCCCACCGCCAACACCCGTGTTGACTTGGGTGCGGAAACCAGCATCTAATCCATTTGCCATTGCCAATTGTGGCAGTAACATCATCATATGCGCCATGAGTTCACGATCTTCAGGCGTAACCTCGAACAAGCTCGCAATCTCTTTTTTGGGGATAATCAATAGATGTACCCGCGCTCTTGGGTTAATGTCTTTGATGACCAAGACACGATCGTCTTCAAAAACGATATCGGCTGGAATCTCACGACGAATAATTTTACCAAAAACGGTGCTCATAGACGAATTTCCTTTTTCTTAGGCACATCATAATGGGATGTCATTATGGGGTGCGGTTAGCTTTCTCCACGTGTCCCGAGACATGAAAGCGACGGGCAAGTTCTTGTAGAACTTGGTGGTGGTCAATGTCATGGTGCGCTAATAATACCATGCAATGAAACCATAAATCCGCCATTTCGTATATAATTTCGTCTTTATCTGATATTTTGGCGGCGAGTCCAGTCTCCATACACTCTTCTGCCATCTTGCCGCAAATTTTATCTGTGCCTTTATTGAACAAACTGGCAGTATAAGAATCTTTGCTGTCTTTGCCTTTGCGTTCAGCAATAATTTCAGCCAGTGTTGATAGTATATCTATTTGAATATTTGCTTGATTTTCTTTCATCTGTTGCTTTCTCTGATGATCAGTGGTGGGTGATAAGAAGTTACTTTTTTTCTTCCCATTGTCCTTCTAAGAGAATCGGACGGTGCGGTGTATGGTGTGTATGCGTTTCTGAGCTCTTGTGACTTGAGGTCTGATGGTTCAAGTCCTCATATTGTGCTTCATAGACAGCACCTTCAGCGGGTTTTGTGCTGGGGGTTGGTTTTCTCAGTAAGGAAAATAAAGCACGTCGCGCATCAGGAATGAGAAGAATGAGCGCAAATAAATCACTGACCAACCCCGGAATCATAAAAAAGATGGCAGAAATGATTGTCCAAGGGGTTTCTCGAATGGCTTCGATGCGTTCTTGTGGCGAAGCCATGAGCCCACCCAGCGATTGTAAGGTATCGCCCGCAGACATGATCAGATACAAGCCCAGCACAATGGCACCTAACACCCAAGCCAAGGTCCATAACGCCCCAACCGCATCAGCAAAAATGAATAAACTGAACAAATCTAAGATAAAGGCAATGAATAGCCAACGAAAAGAAAATTTCATCTGTCTTGCAAATCCGTGTAAGTCAACGCATAATTCTAGGAGTGTCAGCATATCATAAAATGCTCCTATCTGGCGTAATAATCGCGTAATTGATGTGTCAACACAGTTGGGAAGATCGTTAGTTTTGTGTTGATTCATCAGGAGCATTGAGTGAATAAAGGAATCAGGAGGCGTAAATGAGTGCACTGGTAGGTTGGTTGCGTTTATTGTTGGTCAGCATCTTAGTGATGTTGATGAGTGTTTATCAAGCCTCTGCGGAAGAGGATTTTTTAGACCCAGAGTTGGCTTTTTCCGTTAAGGTAGAGCAAATAGGGCAGAAGGCTGTTGCGCATTTCTCGGTGGCTGACGGCTATTATCTTTATCAAGAGCGGTTAGGATTCCAGTTAGCATCTGGTAGTGTTACCTTAGGGCAACCCATTCTGCCCAAAGCTGAATTGAAAAATGATCCTAATTTTGGCGATGTCATGGTCTATAAACACCCTTTCGATGTCAGTATTCCTGTTGAGGGAAGGGGTGAGTTTGAGTTACTGGTCAAATATCAAGGCTGTGCCTTGGCTGGACTGTGTTATCCGCCACAAAAGCAAAAAACAACCTTAGTTGCTGATTCACAGGCAGTTGTTACGCCTTCTGCATCCACCAGTACGAATTTTGATGCTGAGGCGAATGCTGAGTTGTCAGAGACAGATCAAATTGCCAGCATGTTATCGTCAGGAAATGTGTGGTTAATCATTGCTGTTTTCTTCGGTATTGGTTTGTTGCTCGCCTTTACGCCTTGTGTTTTCCCGATGATTCCCATTTTGTCGTCTATCATTGTCGGGCAAGGTTCGGGCTTAACCACACGTCGTGCCTTTGTGTTGTCTTTGGTCTATGTGTTGGCAATGGCTTCGACCTATACGATCGCGGGCGTGTTGGCAGGGTTATTTGGCGCGAACTTGCAAGCGGCTTTTCAAAATCCTTGGGTCTTGAGTAGCTTTAGTGTCATTTTTATGGTCTTAGCCTTATCCATGTTTGGCTTTTTTGAGTTGCAATTGCCTGCGAGTTTACAAGCAAAATTGGCTGATGTGTCCAATAAGCAGGAAGGGGGAACGCTTGCTGGGGTTGCGATCATGGGCTTACTCTCTGCCTTGATTGTTGGTCCTTGTGTGGCACCACCATTGGCGGGAGCACTTATCTATATCGGGCAAACAGGTGACGCGCTACTGGGTGGGTCGGCTTTATTTGCCTTGAGTATGGGGATGGGCGTTCCTCTGCTCTTGGTTGGCACTGCCGCAGGTAAGTTTATGCCTCGGGCTGGTGGTTGGATGGACAGCGTGAAAGCGGTGTTTGGGGTCAGTTTATTAGCCGTTGCGATATGGATGTTGGCGCGTATTCTTCCTGAAGTGGTGACTCTGGTCTTGTGGGCAGGTTTGGCGATTGGTTCGGCGGTCTATTTAGGGGCGTTAGATTCAGCGGTTTCAGGCTGGCAGAAATTGTGGAAGTCACTCGGAATTATGTTATTGGCATGGGGCGTGTTCCTGTTAGTTGCGGTTGCCAGTGGTGGCAAGAGTGCTTTACATCCCTTAGCACATATTGTGTCAGCTGTACCAACGACAGGCGTATCATCTGCTGGAACTGCACATTCAGGCTTCAAAAAAGTCAATACGATTGCTGAGTTGAATCAGGCATTAGCCTCTGCAAAAGCGGAACATAAAGCGGTGATGCTTGATTTTTATGCGGATTGGTGTGTGTCGTGCAAAGAAATGGAAGCCTTTACCTTTACCGATCCTGTAGTGGCAGAACAAATGGCTCAGTTGGTGGTGTTACAAGTCGATGTGACAGAAAATACCGATGACCACAAGGCATTGATGAAACAGTTTGGTGTTGTTGGGCCACCCGCTATTTTATTCTTTGATGCCACATCGACTGAATTACGTCACGCGCGTGTGGTGGGATTTATGAAAGCACCTGCATTTGCTGAACGATTGCAAAAAGCCTTAGGTCGATAATTAAAGTTGATCTATCAATTCATATTTCTCATGAGCAATTTGCAAAAGATTTTGCGTAATTTGGGCTATAATGGCACTATTTTGTGATTTCAAGGCAGTTGTACGGGTAGGTTAGGCATTAGGTTAGGTGGTTATGTCAACGATTTTGGTCTTAAATGGTCCCAACATTAATTTGCTAGGACGCAGAGAGCCGAGCCATTACGGTCGGCAGACTTTGGCGGATATTGTCGAAGGACTGGAGCAGTCAGCGAATGATTACGGTGTGCGATTGTTGCACTTCCAAAGTAATGATGAAAGTGCGCTGATTGATCGTATTCATCGCGCCCTAGATGAACACATTGATTTTATCATCATCAATCCTGCTGCCTTTACCCATACCAGCGTCGCCTTGCGTGATGCCTTGTTGGGTGTGGCGATTCCTTTTATTGAGGTGCACTTGTCGAACGTCTATAAGCGCGAGTCTTTTCGCCATCACTCTTATTTTTCGGATGTGGCGGTTGGGGTTATTGCTGGATTAGGTGCCTTAGGTTATCAACTGGCCTTGCAAGCGGCGGCAGAACAGATTTCTTAGTCCGTTATACGGATTGTGTTTCACTGAATTTTCAACTTATTGCATGAGAGCATATACAATGGACATGAAAGACATTAAAACCCTATTTGAATTGGCTGATAAATATCAAGTTGCTGAGGTTGAATTTGACTCTGAAGAAGTGACCTTGCGTATTACGCGTAGTCATCCTGTAGAGGGTGGTATGATGATGCAACCGCAAATGATGTCAATGCCTATGGCACAAGCACCACAAGCAACCCCAACAGCGGCGGTATCAGCACCTGTGGCAGAAGCCGTGCCAGCAGGCAATGAGGTCAAGTCACCGATGGTTGGCAGTTTCTATGCCGCACCTGCACCTGGTGCTAAGAACTTTGTGACTCAAGGTCAAGCGGTTAAGGCTGGTGATACGCTCTGTATCATTGAAGCGATGAAAATCATGAATCCGATTAAATCTGAGTTTTCAGGTACGGTGGCGAAGATTTTGGTACAAAATGGCGATCCTGTTGAGTATGGTCAACCGCTGTTTATCATTGCATAAGCGAGGATAGACTATGATTCATAAGTTATTGATTGCCAATCGTGGTGAGATCGCATTGCGTATTTTGCGTGCTTGCCGTGAATTGGGCATTAAAACCGTTGCCGCTTATTCAGAAGCCGATCGCAACCTCAAACACGTTGCTTTGGCGGATGAGTCGGTGTGTATTGGTCCTGCCCCTTCACCCAAAAGTTACTTGAACCCAGCGGCAATTTTGTCAGCGGCTGAGATTACCCGCGCGGATGCGATTCATCCTGGATATGGGTTCTTGTCTGAAAACGCAGACTTTGCGGATAAGGTTGAAGAGTGTGGCTTTATCTTTGTGGGACCTAAAGCGGATTCGATTCGTTTGATGGGTGACAAGGTATCTGCCATTCAAGCAATGAAAAAGGCAGGTGTGCCAACGGTTCCAGGTTCGGGTAAACCACTGACGGATGATGAAGCTGAGAACATCGAGATCGCGCGTCGTATTGGCTATCCTGTGATCATTAAAGCCGCTGGTGGCGGTGGTGGTCGTGGGATGCGTGTGGTACATGAGGAGTCGGAATTACAATCGTCGATTGTCATGACGCAAACAGAAGCGGCGGCGGCCTTCAACAATCCTGAAGTTTACATGGAAAAATTCCTCGTCACGCCACGTCACATCGAGATTCAAATTTTAGCGGACGGTCAGGGTAATGCCGTGCATTTGGGTGAGCGTGATTGCTCGATGCAACGTCGTCACCAAAAAGTGGTGGAAGAAGCACCAGCACCTGGAATTTCGCAAGAAGAGCGCGATCGCATTGGGGCTCAGTGTGTGAAGGCGTGTGTTGATATTGGCTATCGCGGTGCAGGAACCTTTGAGTTTTTGTATGAAAGTGGTCAATTCTACTTTATTGAGATGAATACGCGTATTCAGGTAGAGCACCCAGTGACTGAATTGGTAACTGGCATTGATTTGGTCCGCACACAGATCTTGGTTGCCAGTGGTGAAAAGTTACCCTTCAAGCAAGAAGATATTCGCTTACGTGGTCATGCGATTGAGTGTCGTATCAATGCGGAAGACCCTAGCCAGAACTTTATGCCAAGCCCTGGCAAGTTAACGCGTGTGCATACACCTGGGGGCATTGGCGTTCGTTGGGATTCTCACATCTATGCAGGTTATGCGGTACCACCTAACTATGACTCGATGATCGGAAAATTGATTGTGCATGGTGACACTCGTGCCAGTGCCTTGGCGCGTATGGATGGTGCCTTGTCTGAGATGGTCATTGATGGCATTAAAACCAACATTGCCTTACAGCGTGACATTATGCAAGATGCGGGTTTCCGTGCGGGTGGTGCGAACATTCACTACCTTGAAAAGAAACTGGGTATGAGCCATTAAGAAAGTGTTAAAACAAAGCCTCGAGCTTGTTCTTTCCTGTATTGATACATTAACCTCCCTTTGGGAGGTTATGTTTTTTTAGACAACAAAACATTCATTAAAAAAGGATCTGTTGTGTCGTGGATTCAAGTATATGCAGATGTGCCTAAGCGTTTGGCAGAAGGTTTATCTGATTCATTAGAGGCGATTGGTAGTTTGGCGGTTACTTTAGGGGATGCGGCAGATACGCCGATTTTTGAGCCACCGATTGGTACAACGCCAATATGGGCAGATACCCGAGTGATGGGGTTGTTTGGTGCTGATCGAGATACAGAAGCTTTGTTAGCCCAATTAAAGGCGCGTTGGCCACAGTTAGCGGAGTATGCTGTCAAGATTGAGGTATTGGAGGATAAAGACTGGGTTCGTGAGTGGATGGATCAGTTTGTGCCCATTCAGTTTGGTGAAAAGTTGTGGGTAGTTCCCACTTGGTTAGCACCGCCTTATCCTGATGCCGTTAATTTGATGCTCGATCCCGGATTGGCATTTGGGACAGGTGGTCATGCGACAACGGCACTGTGTTTAACTTGGTTGTCGCAAGCGGACTTAACAGGAAAAACGGTCATTGATTTTGGTTGTGGGTCTGGCATTTTAGCCTGTGCCGCGGCAAAATTGGGTGCTGGTCGGGTGATTGGGACAGACATTGATCCGCAAGCCTTGCGAGCATCAGAGCAAAATGCCTTAGAAAATCAGGTGGCGTTAGAATTGTATCTGCCAGAGCAGATGCCTCAAGTGCAAGCCGATGTGTTGGTTGCCAATATCTTGTTCAATCCCTTAAAAATGCTTGCACCACAGTTTTTAGCCTTATTAAAGCCTTCAGGAACTTTGGTGATGTCAGGCATTTTGACCAGTCAAGCAGACGAGTTGATTGCCTTCTTCTCTGATTTAGGCATGCAGTTCATCAGTCGAGAAACTCGTGAGGATTGGGCTATTGTAACGGGAAGAATGGGCTAATATTTTTTTGGTTCGCATAAAAAATAACCCGCGTAAAACGCGGGTTATTTGCTTTCTCACAAAGGAGAGATCAGTGTAGGTGATAAGCACGTTCGTTGTGTAACGCCACGTCCATCCCTTCAACTTCTTCTTCTTCATTGATGCGTAAGCCAACCATCATGTCAATCACTTTCAAGATGATTGCTGTTGCGATAATGTCATAGATCACGGTTACCGCAACCCCTTCCGCTTGAACCATCAACTGTGACATGATGGTCATGCCTTCAGCCAAACCTTTACCACCGAAAGCGGCATCGACAAACACACCAGTCAATAAGGCACCCACGATACCTGCTACTGCATGGACACCGAAAGCATCTAAGGCATCATCATATCCAAACGCACGCTTCAAGCTGGTTGCAGCAACGAATGCCAAGGCACCACCGATAAGTCCTAACAATAGCGCACCTGTTGGACCAACAAAACCTGCCGCTGGCGTAATAGCAACCAAGCCCGCAACTGCACCAGAAATCAAACCAAAGCCTGTTGGTTTACCACGTGTTAACCATTCAGCAAACATCCATGCTAATGCCGCAGAGGCTGTAGCAATTTGTGTGACCAACATTGCCATAGAAGCAACACCATCAGCCGCTAATTCTGAACCAGCGTTAAAGCCAAACCAACCTACCCATAACAATGCACCACCCACCATGGTAAACATCATGCTGTGAGGTGCCATAGATTGTGTGCCGTAACCTTTACGACGACCAATCATGATAGCCGCAACCAAGCCAGCAATACCTGCGTTAATGTGTACGACGGTACCGCCTGCGAAGTCTAATACACCGTCAGCAGATAGGAAGCCACCGCCCCATACCCAGTGAGCAATGGGTACATACACCAAAGCAATCCATAAAGCAGAGAATAATAATACCGCTGAGAATTTCATCCGTTCCGCAAAGCCACCAATGATGATCGCTGGTGTGATCAAGGCAAAGGTCAATTGGAACATGACGAATAAGACTTCAGGAATAGAGCCCTTGAGGTCTGCTGGGGTAATGCCTGCCAAGAAGGCTTTAGATAAGTCACCAATCCACGCATTGTTTTCACCACCATCACCGAAAGCGAGGGAGTAGCCGAACGCATACCAAACGATAGAGCCAATCGCGGCAACCGCAAAGACTTGTAGCATGGTAGAAAGCGCATTTTTAGCGCGAACCATACCCGCATAGTAGAGCGCGAGACCGGGGATGACCATCAATAATACTAAGGCACTGGAAATCAACATCCATGCGGTATCGCCTGCACTGAGGGTTGGTACAACTTCGGCGGCTGTTTCCGCAACGGTTTCTGAAACGGTTTCAACCGCCTCTTCAGCCCAACTGAGGCTAGAAGCGAGTAAAGCACCTGCGCCGATAAGGCTAGTGTGCCAGAGAGAAGAGGATTTTTGTGTTTGCATAACTTTTTCTCCTAAGCAATTAAAGGGCAACGCCACCACGTTCGCCTGTACGAATACGAATCACATCTTCGAGCGGGGTAACAAAAATTTTGCCATCACCGATTTTTCCTGTGTGTGCCGCCGATAAAATGGCTTCGACAACCGATTCATAATGATCACTGGCAACCGCCACTTCGATACGAATTTTAGGTAAGAATTCAACGGTATATTCTGCACCACGATAAATTTCGGTGTGTCCTTTTTGACGACCAAAGCCTTTGACTTCGGTGACTGTCATGCCGTGGATGTTGAGTGTGCTGAGTGCTTCGCGTACATCGTCGAGTTTGAAAGGTTTGACGATGGCAGTAATCATTTTCATAGCAGTTACTCCAATGTAAATAAAATAGATCAAGCGATAGCTATTTAGATATTAGTGTGCCAAGATTGTAAAGTTGTTTTTAATTATAGCGTTATATGTTTTTTGTTTTTGTTTTTTATGTTTTTTGTTTTGAATTGTTTTGTTTTGGTGCGTTTTGTTTTGTTTTGTTCTTAGGCGTGTTGGGGATCTGTTGGAATGGCTGAGGATGCGTGATGAGACCACTCATATATATATGAGTGGTAAAAGTGTTTGGATAAGGATCGGTTAGGGGGTGCGTTTGGCTGGGGCTTTGCGAGGCTGAGGTTTTTTACTTGGGGTTGCGCGTTCGGTGTGCTTGGTCAGAAACTTC
>CAZLOM010000018.1:0-21823 GCA_964561185.1 uncultured Piscirickettsiaceae bacterium | reverse complement strand
ACCCTTCTGGGTGGTTTTTTTGTTTGCTGATGCCAGCATAGATCTTCCATTGTGCCTATTCCACCTTACATAATGCACATCAGCATATCATAATAGACTGTCATCATATCTTCACATTCGATTGCTACACTAACGCTGTTTGTATGTTATCTAGTAAAAGGGTGAAGTATCCATGTCAAACGCAGAGATGATGCAAATCCAGTCTCTACGGCGTGAGCGATTCAGGGCTTATAAAGACCTGATTGCCAAATATGCCATTGGGGTTGGTGGCTTAACGGTGATTGGTGCCGTTTTGCTGATGATGTTTTTCTTTTTCTATCAAGTTTCTCCGCTGTTTACCTCAGCAGAAATGCAGAGAGCCGCCAGCTATGAACGCCCCACTGGCACAGGTCAAACCCTGCTCTTAGCCATGGATGAATACCAAGACACAGCGATTCGGGTTACTGGCGATGGTAACATTACCTTCTTCAAAGCAGGTACAGGCAGTTTGATCTCTGAATCACGCTTACCCATTGCCCAAAACACCACAGTCACCAGCTATCAAGTGTTAGACGACGCTGAAGGCTCAGTGATTTTCGGTCTGTCTGACGGTAAAGTGCTCTTGGCAGAATATGGATTTGGGGTCAGTTTTAAGGACAGCAAGCGTGTGGTAACGCCACAATTTGCTTACCCTTTAGGTTCAGACCCTATTCGCTTGGATGATCAAGGTCGCGCGATCGCATCAGTTGGAGGTCGCACCTCTGGTGAAACCATGGTGCTGACAGGACATCCTGCAAACAGTCATGATGTGATGATTAAGGTGTTCGAGAAAAAGAAAGCCATGTTTTCGGATGAGTCCACCCTAGAAGAACTCTCGAGCAAAACGCTTGCGGTTTCCTTCACTCCAAAATGGACCTTGGTTGATGGACTGATTGACTGGTTATATGTGGTAGGTGAAGATGGTCAAGCACAAGTGTTTAGCATGCGCGACCGTGAAAATCCTGTGGATTACGCTCACATTGATACCCTACCCAAAGGCTTAAACGAAGATCGTCGTTTAACCAGTGTCAATTTTTTATTAGGTGGAACCTCATTACTCCTTGGCGAAGCCTCAGGACGCGTCACACAATGGTTTCCAGTACGTGATGCGAACAACCATTACGACTTTGTTTCTGTCAGAGACTTCAAAGAACAAATGGGGTCAATTATTGGCATTGCCGCTGAACAACGTCGTAAAGGTTTTATCACCATTGATGTCAACGGCGAGCTTGGTCTATACCATTCAACCGCACACAGAGTGCTCGGCGTTGAAAAGGTATCAACCTCTGCCCTCACCGCACTTGCCGTAGGACCAAGAGCCGATTCTGCCCTATTGGAAGATGCTAATGGTGTGATGTACTTGTGGAAAATCGAGAATGAGCATCCTGAGGTCTCTTTTGAAGTGCTATGGCAGAAAGTCTGGTATGAAGGCTACGCAGAGCCTGACTACATCTGGCAATCCTCTTCTTCTGCCAGTGACTTTGAGCCTAAGTTCTCTTTAACACCGCTTGCTTTTGGTACCTTAAAAGCGGCTTTCTATGCCATGTTGGTGGCTGTGCCTTTAGCCTTAATGGCGGCCATGTTTGCGGGCTTCTTTATGGCACCAGAGATGCGTCAAGTGGTGAAACCAACGGTTGAGCTATTAGAAGCCTTACCAACAGTGATCATCGGTTTCCTAGCAGGATTATGGTTAGCACCGTTACTTGAAAAACATATGCCTGCTTTCTTTATGATCTTAGTGCTACTACCGCTACTCACCTTCGTGTTTGGCTATTCATGGAGTCGCTTACCTGATCATATTCGCACGCGAGTACCAGAAGGTTGGCAAGCGGCATTGATGATTCCTGTGGTGTTTATCGCCTTTGGGTTGGCGATTCTACTGGATGACCCTGTGGAAGGTCTGTTCTTCGCAGGTGATATGCCCATGTGGTTAACCAACGTCGCTGGTATTGACTACGATCAACGTAATGCCTTAGTAGTGGGTATTGCCATGGGCTTGGCTGTCATTCCGATTATCTTCTCGATTGCTGAAGATGCGATTTACAACGTGCCTAAGCATCAAGTGAATGGTTCGCTTGCCCTAGGCGCAACGCCTTGGCAAACCATGGTTGGTGTTGTCTTGCCAACTGCCTCACCAGGTCTTTTTTCAGCCATCATGATTGGCTTAGGTCGTGCCGTAGGTGAAACGATGATTGTGTTGATGGCAACAGGTAATACCCCCATCATGGATGCGAATATCTTTGAAGGATTGCGCACCTTATCGGCAAATATCGCGGTAGAAATGCCAGAGTCTGAAGTAGGAAGCACACACTATCGTGTCCTCTTCTTGGCGGCATTGGTGCTGTTTATGTTTACCTTCTTCTTTAACACCATCGCTGAAACCGTTCGTCAACGAATGTTAAAGCGTTATGGCGCAATGTAAGGAGCGTTAAAAATGTTAAGAACTTGGATGAAAGAGGGCAATCACTGGGTATGGTTTAATGCCATGTCGGTTGCGCTAAGCTTGGTTGCTGTGATCGGGATCATCAGTTTCATGGTGATCAAGGGCATGGCACATTTCTGGCCTAAGGACGTGAATGTCTATACCGTTCAAGATGGACAGGGTAGTACGGTTCAGTTAATTGGTGAACTTCATCGCATGGGAGAACGTCTCGAAGGCGATGCTAATACTGGCGTTTCGCACATTGCGCAATTGTTGGTGAAAACAGGCAATCGTGACCTTTTAGGGTCGGATTTCAAATGGGTTGATGAACACGCGATTGTGAGCATCACACAACCGACTGACATGGTTGCTGTAGAGCGTTATGAGTGGGGAAATCTATACGGAACCATCAAACAAGTAACCCTTGCTGACGGTCGCCAAGTAGAAGGCAATCAAGTATGGGACACCCTACAATCCTTAATCGAAACACACGGCAAGCTCTATGACGACATCGTAGATATTCAAAAAACACAAATTGGTCAAATTAACTATGAAGTTGAACAGTTGCGTTTGGATCGTCGTCGCTTAGAGCTAAACAATGCTTTGACCGACAAGGAAATTGCACGCTTGGCAGATGAGCGCAAACAATTGGATAGCGAATATGAAATCCTATTGGCAAAAATGCAGAAGCTTCAAAAACAAGCTGAACAGCTTGGCGTAGCCAGTGTCGAAGTGATGGGTGGACAGATCGTTAAACTCCCTGTTCACAAGATTGTAGAAGCGACTCAACCTAATGCGATGAGTACACTGGGTAAACTGGGGCAGTTTTTCCATCGTATTTGGGTGTTCTTAAGTTCAGACCCTCGTGAAGCCAACACCGAAGGCGGTATTTTCCCTGCGATTTTTGGTACGGTTACGCTCGTATTCATCATGACCTTCCTTGTGATGCCTTTCGGGGTGGTTGCGGCCGTTTATCTACGTGAATATGCCAAAGACGGCTTACTGGTTCGCATTGTGCGTGTGTCAGTGAATAACCTCGCTGGTGTGCCGTCGATTGTCTATGGTGTATTTGGTCTCGGCTTCTTCGTGTATATCGTCGGGCATGGGATTGACCAAGCCTTCTATCAGGAAGCATTACCCGCACCAACCTTTGGTACACCGGGATTGTTATGGGCGGCATTAACACTTGCCTTGTTAACTTTGCCTGTGGTGATTGTATCGACTGAAGAAGGCTTGGCTCGCGTGCCTCGCGCCATTCGTGAAGGCTCGTTAGCACTAGGGGCTACCAAAATTGAGACCTTATGGCGCACGGTATTGCCAGTGGCATCTCCTGCCATTATGACGGGATTGATTCTTGCCATTGCCCGCGCGGCAGGTGAAGTTGCTCCTTTGATGTTGGTTGGTGTGGTGAAACTTGCGCCTAGCTTACCTGTGGATGCAACCACCCCCTTCATTCACTTAGATCGCAAAATCATGCACCTCGGTTTCCATATTCATGACGTTGGCTTCCAAAGCCCGAACATTGAAGCGGCACAACCCTTGGTATATGCGACCGCATTTTTATTGGTACTGATTATTATTGGTTTGAATCTATCAGCCATCACCATTCGTAACCGTTTGCGTGAGCGTTTCAAATCGTTAGACCATTAAGCAGTGTATCCCTCACCCTAACACCTTCTCATCACGAAGGTGTTAGGTAGAAAAAGTTTAGCAAGAATAAGGAATGATTAAGATGAGTTCAGTGAATTTAGCGATGGATCGTGAAAATCGTGGATTGTCATTAGCTGATGAAAAAACGGCCATCAATGTGCGCAATTGGAATCTTTACTACGGTAACAAACAAGCCCTAAAAAGCGTCAGCATGGAACTTCCCGAAAAGCGTGTAACCGCGTTTATTGGTCCTTCTGGTTGTGGTAAATCAACCCTCTTACGTTGTTTTAACCGCATGAATGACTTGGTTGACTCGGTGCGTGTAGAAGGCTTAATCAGCCTACACGGTCAGGACATTATGGACAAAACCATGAATGTTTCTGTGCTACGTCGTAAGGTCGGCATGGTATTCCAAAAGCCGAACCCCTTTCCTAAGTCTATTTACGAGAATGTTGCCTACGGCTTACGCCTTCAGGGTGAAAACAACCGTAGCATCCTAGATGACAAGGTAGAATGGGCGTTAAAAGGTGCTGGCTTGTGGAATGAAGTGAAAGATCGCTTGCACGACAATGCCATGGGTATGTCGGGTGGTCAACAACAGCGTTTGGTCATTGCTCGCGCCATTGCGATTGAGCCAGAAGTATTATTACTCGATGAACCAACCTCAGCGCTTGACCCAATTTCAACCCTCAGTATTGAAGAGTTGATTTTCGAACTTAAAGAAAAGTTTACCATTTTGATTGTTACCCACAACATGCAACAAGCGGCACGTGTTTCTGACTATACTGCCTTTATGTACATGGGTGAGTTAATCGAATATACCGATACCGATACGCTATTTACCAACCCTGAAAAGAAACAAACCGAAGACTATATTACGGGTCGCTTTGGTTAATCACAAAGCCAATCAACACAAGGAATCTGAACATGGATGCAACCATCATCACCCCACACATTTCACGTCGTTACAATCAGGACTTGGAGAATGTATTCAACAAGGTACTGGCAATGGGCGGCAGTGTTGAAGAGCAGGTGTCACGTTCTTTCGAGTGTGTTCGTACCAGCGATGAAGCACTGGCAAGAGAAGTCATCGGCATGGATCGTTTCATTAACCGTCAACAAGCGGTATTGGATGAAATGTGCGTGCGCCTCTTAGCAAGACAACAACCTGCGGCGATTGATCTGCGGTTGATCATTGCGGCACTGCACATTGTGACCAACCTAGAACGTATTGGTGATGAAACCACCAAACTGGCGAAGGCAGTGATCAATCTCAGAGACTTAGATACTGTCGATTGTTGTCATGTTCCTGGATACCAAAACTTGGTTGAAATGACAGAGTGCGCACAAGAGATGCTCAAAACAACCCTAGATGCCTTCGCACATTTAGATGTTCGTAAAGCCATGAGCTTACTACCGAAAGAAGCGGCGGCAGATAAGGCTTATTCTAGTGCTAAACTGCTCATTCGTGATTACATGATGCAAGAACCAAGTAAAATACCCAGTATGTTAGAAATTTTACAAGCCTTGCGTGGTATGGAACGCGTGACCGATCATGCCCTGAATATCGCTGAATATGTCTTCTATGTGATTGAGGGTGAAGAAATGCGTCAAATCAGCACAGAACGCTTGCATGAGTTATCACAGAAATACCAAGAAGCTAAATAAGGCTTCTGATCAATCAACCGATGGTTTTTTCGCTAATGTGTGTATCACTTGCTAGGGAGAAAGGGATGTCTGAACCTATTGTATTGGTTGTTGAAGATGAGTCTGCCATTCGAGATATGCTTTCCTTTACCTTAGAAACAGCGGGGTTTCAAGTGATTGAAGCCCCTAATGCTGAACAAGGCTGGAAAATGGCACTTGATACGCAGCCTGATTTGATTCTGTTGGACTGGATGTTACCAGGGGTACCAGGCATTAGTTTGTTGTCTCGCTTTAAGGCGAACGATAAATTGCGCCATATTCCTGTGATCATGCTGACTGCCAAAACCGATGAAACCGATCAGGTACAAGGTTTTGAAACAGGGGCAGATGATTATGTCACCAAACCCTTCTCACCTCGCGCTTTGCTGGCACGCATTCAAGCCATGTTGCGTCGCATGGATACAGGAGAGGGAGAAGTGGTGATCACGGGCAGAATCCGTTTGGATAATGCCAGTCATCGCGTGAGCATTGATGGTGCGGATGTGCATCTCGGACCTAAAGAATTTCGTCTGTTGCAGTTTTTTATCCTTCATGCCGATCGCGTTTTTAGCCGTAATCAGCTCTTAGATGAGTTATGGGGTGATCGCGTGGTGGTTGAAGACAGAACAGTTGATGTGCATATTCGTCGCTTGCGCAAGGCGTTGGAACATTTTGGCTGTGAAGCTTATATTCAAACGGTACGTGGCTCTGGGTATCGTTTTTCAACCCGAATAGAAAGCGATAATATATGAATTTGGTGGTTGCTGAAGTCTCCACCCTTGTCTGGTTGCTCTCGTTTGCGCTGGTCGTCGCTTGGTTGACACAAGCATGGAGTATGGTGGGATGGCTGTTCGTACTCTTTCTGATGTTACGCAACCTAATCGGCTTATCCTCGGCACAAAAGTGGCTTATTTCTGGTGGACGGAAATGGTCGCTTTTTCTGATGGGACCGATGAGTGAACTCTTGTATCTCACCAGCAAACTACTCTATAAAGAACGAGATCACACCCAAAAACTCCTCTCACGTGCGAAATACTTTAAGCAAGCCGCTAAAGCCATTCCTGAAGGCATTATTGCCATAGACCAAAAGCAACGCATTGCTTGGTACAATCGTCACGCCATGACCTTATTAAACATTGGACGACGCAATCGAGGACGCACTGTATTGACCGCTTTGCGCCTACCTGCCCTAACCGAACTGTTTGAACAACTTTCAAACAATGACTCAAGCAATTACCATCATATCCCTACCCTAGAAGTTCCCTCCCCTGTACATCTAGGGAGAACCCTTTCGTTTGAACTGGTTCCTTTTTTAGAAGGACATCAGCTCTTGGTGGTCAGAGACATCACCATTTTCAAAAAAATGGACACCGTAAGACGCGACTTTATCGCCAATGCTTCACACGAACTCAGAACCCCGCTCACCGTCATGCAGGGTTATTTGGAAGCCATGCAGGATGCCGATGACATGAAAGCCTTGCGGAGATGGCAAAAACCCATCTTACAGATGCACAATCAAACCGAACGGATGCGCAAAATTGTCGAAGACATGCTCACCCTATCAACACTCGAGGCGAGCCAAGACAAGTTGGTATTTACCGATGTTGATGTGCCACTGATGCTCCGTCAACTGGTGGAAGAAATGCGCTTATTTTCGGGAGAACACCAACATCAGCTGTCATTGCACCTAGACAGCACAAGTCACCTAGAGGGGCATGAAGAGTATCTGCGCAGTGCGTTCACGAATCTGGTTACCAATGCCGTGCGCTACACCCCTGATGGCGGTGACATTGTCTTACGCTGGTTTGAATGTGATGATCAACTCTGCTTTTCTGTCACTGACTCAGGAATCGGGATTGATCCCCTGCACCTGCCTCGCCTTTCTGAACGCTTCTATCGTGCCGATAATGCGCGATCTCGTGAAACAGGCGGTACAGGTTTGGGCTTATCCATCACCAAGCACGTATTAGAACGCCATCACGCCAAACTCACCATCACCAGTGAACTCGGTAAAGGAAGTTGTTTTACTTGTCACTTCCCCAATGACGCGCATCATTCACATCCGATCTAACTGGTTCAGTGAACTACTTGTCGCCACCATTCGCCTAAAATTAGAGCGGTTGCGACACTGACATTGAGAGATTCAACGGCACCCGTTCCCGGAATCCTAATGGCTAAATCGCTTAACTGGCTGACACTTTTTGAAACACCTAACTGCTCTTCACCGAAAATAATGACGACCTTGTCGGGCAGTCTGGTGCTATAAAGACTTTTCCCTTTATGGCTGGTGGTAGAGAGTAGGGTGTAACCTGCTTTGCGCAATCGACTTAACCCTTCAACAAAACTCTGACTATACACAGGCATAATGCTTTCGGCTCCCCCTTCCGCGGTTCGTGCCGCCGCTCCTGAGAATAATAATTCAGGATCAGGTAACAACATTGCTTTTACGCCAAAATGTGCCGCTGAGCGCATAATCGCGCCTAAATTATGTGGATTACTGACATTCTCCAACGCCAAAACACAGTCACGCTGACGATGCGTGGACAATAAATAATCGTATAGCGATAAAACTTCGGGCTTTTTCACCACCAAAGACACACCGCCATGATGCTGACTTTGTGTGATTCGTGCTAACTCATCCTCAGACACCACCTTATACGCCTTGCGCGTTGCCGCCAACGCCTTCATGGCATCGCCAAAGCGAGGCGCGGTTTCATCGGTAAAAAAGGCTTTTACGACCTGATCAAATCGGTTGACTAGGGTTGCACGACAAGCATTTTCACCATAAACAGTGATTTCTTGCTGACGTTGCTGACGAATCTGTTGGGCATTAGGGCGTGCGTTTCTCATAGACGAATCCGTGTTAACTGGAAAATAAACGAACTAGGGGATGGTATTTCGTAAAAAATAGATACAAAAAAAGCCGCTCTAGGCGACCTGATTTGTCATTGATTGGTTGCGGGGGCAGGATTTGAACCTACGACCTTTGGGTTATGAGCCCAACGAGCTACCGGGCTGCTCCACCCCGCGTCCGATTTAGACACTTTACATTTTCTCTCGTTGGCGGAGGAAGAGGGATTCGAACCCCCGGAGGTATTACCCTCAACGGTTTTCAAGACCGCCGCATTCGACCGCTCTGCCATTCCTCCGTAACGAGATGCTCATTATCTGGTATCTGAATACAAAAAGCAAGTCTTTTTTACAAAAAAATGAAAAAGACACAAAAAAGACACAAAACCCTCATCAAATCAGCGAAAACATGCCTTAACTCTGACTGCGAAGCAGTTAGTTATTGTCATGCTGTTGGGTGAGCAAACCCATTTTGTGTGCAACGACATAACTCACGATGACATCTCCCGTGACATTAACGCTGGTTCTCAACATATCAAGCAAACGATCAATGCCTAAAATTAAGGCAATCCCCTCGACGGGAAGCCCTACTTGCGTCAACACCAAGGTTAGCATGATCAAACCTGCACCGGGTACTGCCGCTGTGCCAATTGAGGCAAGTGTGGCCGTCAATAAGATCATCACATAATCCACAGGTAATAGGGTAATCGCATAAGCATTGGCGATAAATACCGTTGCAACGCCTTGCATAATCGCTGTACCGTCCATATTGACCGTTGCACCCAAGGGTATGCTAAAGCGAGATAGTTTTGATGAAATGCCCAATCGATCACAGGTCGCTAAGGTGACAGGAATCGTTGCCGCAGAACTTGCGGTAGAGAATGAAAATAACCATAACTGTTTTAAGGATCTCAACACATACAAAGGAGATACACCTGTGAGGCGATTCAGCAATAGGCTATAGGTGATCAGTCCATGAAATAATAAAGCAAAGACCAGTACGAGCGCGTAGCTGATTAAGGGTATCAACAAGTCCAGCCCTAAGGTTGCCACGCTTTTTGCCATAAGGGCAAAAACACCAACTGGCACAAACAACATGACCACTGAAATGAGTTTCAGCATCAGTCGATCGGCTTCATCTAACCATTGCGTTAAGGTGGGGGCGGACTCTTCTCGATTGATCATGGACAAACCAATGCCAAATAAAATGGCAATGATGATCACCTGTAGCATATTGCCTTCGACCATGGGTCGAAAAAAATTAGTGGGCACAAACTCTATCAACAGTTGCATCATGCTCGGTGTGGGTGTTGCATTGCTCTGTAAGGGGACGGTTAGTCCCATCCCTTGCCCTGGCGAAACGACCCAAGCAAACCCTAAGCCTGTTGCAATGGCAACCGCTGTCGTTGCTAAATACAGACTGATGGTCCAACGGCTCATTTTCCCTAATTGTGCCGTATCCGCTAAACTACCAATTCCTTTGATAAGAGACACGAGCACAAGCGGTACAACCAACAGCATCAGTAATGCAATTAACCACTTACCGATGAGTAAAAACACCCCATTGACCAACCATGTCGTGATCCAATCGTCTTTTTGACTGATAAAGTTCAGTATCAATCCAACAATAATGCCTAATCCCAAGGCAATTAAAATGCGATGGGTTAATTTATGATCAATCGTTGTTGTCACTGGATCATCCTTATATGAAAGTTACTCTTTAAGTGAATTTACACAATCCCATCAAAAATATGTGCCTGATTTTGTGTACAATAAGTAAGTTATCACAGAATCATCAAGATTGCACAATAGAAAGGAGTCACTATGCACAATCATATCGCGCTTGTGGGCGTAAATGGTCGAATGGGGCGTGCGCTGGTTCAGGCGGTATTAGAAGACAAACAAGCGGTATTAACCACTGCTTTTGTACGCCAAGGATCAACTTTAGTCGGTGTTGATGCGGGTGAGGCAACAGGCGTGGGTAAGGTGTGTGTTCCCTTGTTGGATAAGTTTCATACCCATGATTATGATGTACTGATCGACTTTACCCGTCCAGAAGCCACCCTTACCTATTTACATCAGTGCGTCGCCGCTAAAAAACCGATGGTCATTGGTACGACAGGTTTTTCAATGGAAGGGTTAACCCTACTGGAACAATCCGCGAAACACATCCCGATTGTGTTTGCACCCAATTTTAGCGTTGGGGTAAATCTATTACTGGGTTTGGTGGCTCAGGCGGCTAAGGTATTAGAGGATTATGACATTGAAATTATTGAGGCGCATCATCGTCACAAGGTAGATGCACCTTCTGGCACGGCCTTACGCTTGGGACAAGCGGCGGCTGATGCACTGGGGCGAAACCTGAGTGAATGCGCCGTTTATGGTCGTGAAGGCATTACAGGTGAAAGACCTCGCCAACAAATTGGGTTTGCAACGGTTCGCGGGGGAGATGTGGTCGGAGATCACACCGTTCTGTTTGCGGGACTAGGCGAGCGTGTTGAACTCACACATAAAGCATCATCACGCTTGACCTTTGCTCAAGGGGCTGTACGCGCCGCTCATTGGGTACGTCAACAACCTGCGGGATTGTATGATATGCAGGATGTACTCAGCTTGCGCTGAGGCTGTTACAAAAAATTATCGAATTTGCACTGATTTATCTTGAATAACCATAAAAAATCCTTATAGTAGTATCTGGATTTTAACCTAGGAGGAAAGTCTATTATGGGTATTTTTCTATTTTTGTTGACGAACATCCTTGTTATTGCAACAGCGATGTTGGTATTGAGCATCTTGGGTGTTGGCAACATTCGTGATGGTCAAGGTGGTATGAATCTTGCCAACCTAGCGATTTTTGCCTTGGTATGGGGATTTGTAGGTTCCTTTATCTCTTTGGCATTATCAAAATGGATGGCAAAAAAATCCGTTGGCGCACAAGTGATCGAACACCCGAGCAATGAAACCGAACGTTGGTTGGTTGAAACGGTGCAACGTCAAGCGCAAAAAGCAGGCATTGGCATGCCTGAAGTAGCGATTTATGAAAGCTACGAACCTAATGCGTTTGCAACAGGTATGAGTAAGAACAGTGCGTTAATCGCGGTTTCTACGGGTCTGTTGGAAAACATGACACACAATGAAGTGGAAGCGGTATTAGGTCATGAAGTGGCGCATATTGCCAACGGTGACATGGTGACCATGGCATTACTGCAAGGCGTACTCAACGCCTTTGTGATCTTCTTTGCTAAGATCATTGCTAACGCTGCAAGCAATATCTTCAACTCTAATGAAGAAGGTGAGGAAGCTGGTTTTGACTGGGTATTCCTCGTGGTTGACATCGTGATGAACATTCTGTTGGGTATTTTGGCGAGTATGGTAACGGCTTGGTTTAGTCGTCGTCGTGAGTTTCATGCCGATGAAGGTGGTGCTTATCTCTCCAGCAAACAGGATATGATTGCCGCGCTCAAGCGTTTATCGACCATGCAACCTGGTGCGTTGCCAGACCAAATGGCGGCATTCGGCATTAGTAGCAATGGCAGTCTTTCTATGTTGTTCCACACGCATCCTCCACTAGAGGAACGTATCGCGGCATTGGAAGGTAAAATGAGCTTTAAGCTTGCTTAATTGCTAACACTTTTTGCATATTTCAGCAAAACATTAACCCCCTGTTGATCAGGGGGTTTTTGTTGCGTTTTGTCTTGCTTTCACGATTCACATTCTTCGTTGTCATAACATGGCTATCTCGTTAAAGTCGTGATAAACTAAGCACTTTATGTTGACAATTCTATTGTTACAATTCTATTTTCCAACCATTATCCGATGCAGGTTATTGCCATGACTCAAATCGCTACGGCTACTGAACCAAAAGAGACTTCTTCTCCAACACCAGCAAGCCCTCATCTTGATCTTTCCGAAGTTGATCCAAAAAGTATTTTAGACCTTGGGCAGAGAGTACAGCATATTCTTGCCATGCGTGGAGACCTGAGTCTCAAAGTGGCGACACGCGTTACCTTTTTAATTCGCTTTACCATGATTCTCTTTGGTGGTCTTGCCATTAGCATGTTGGTGATGATGCTCATTATGTCGTCTAAAATGGGCGATTTAACAGGCGCAATTGACAACATGAACGCCCACTTCACGCATATGACTGAAGACATGAAAGTGATGCGAGCGCATGTCAGTAAGATGGAGCAATCTATTCAGGCAATGCCGAACATGTTGACCCAAGTGGATGCGATGAATAACTCTATGGGACAAATGAATGGCAGTGTCGCCAACATGAGTGATGACATGACCAGTATTCGTCAAAACATGGACACTATGCGTGTGTCGGTTGATCAGATTGATAATAACTTTGCGCATATGGAGCAGTCAATGGGTGTGATGCGCCAAGATGTGAATCAAATGTCTAAGCCAATGCGCTTGTTTAATCAAATCATGGGAAGATAAGTCATGTCAGATATTAACACTACTCAACAAACAGAGACGCTTACTAAAATTTCTTTACAAGAAGTGATTACCCAGCTGGATAACGACATGAAAAAGCTAGAGTCCACGCTGGAAATGATTACCACGCGTTCGCACAGCATTTATCGTCGTACCACGATTATTATGCGTACCGTCTTCTACTCCATTGGTTTTTTGACCCTCTTGAACTTCTATTTTCTATTCGATTTTGGGCAAAGCATTTTGGTCATGATCGGTAATATGGAGGATATGTATGAGCTGTTTGGTCATGTCACCGCAGAGGTGAATGCCATTACGAAAGATGTGGTGAGCATGACAGGTAATGTTGAGTTGATCCCACAAATCTCACAGAAAATGACTTCGATGAACGACACCGTAACGCAAATGACGGGGAACATTAACAGCATGCAGGGGAATGTTTCAGGCATGAGTCAGGACGTAACCAGTATCAATCAGAATATGACGGAAATGTCTGGGCGTTTTGAAAATGTTAATCGTAATATGGATTCTATGGTGCATAACGTCAACCAGATGTCTCGTCCGATTCCTTAATTACCTCGGCAATGTAAAAAAGGCAGTTAGATTAACTGCCTTCCTTAGCCACCAACCGAAAACCGCTTAAAAGTTCTGCCAACCTATAGATTCTGATGATTTTGTAGGTGATGCTAACGCCTTTTTCGCTGAGTGTGGCATAACAGCATGATTTCCCGTTTTGAAGAATGCCATATTCTCGCGCAAATGATCTGCCTCTTGATTTAACCGTTCCGCCGCTGCGGTCGTTTCCTCTACAAGCGCGGCATTTTCTTGCGTCACCTTATCAATGTTGGCAATGGCTTTATGCACTTGACCAATGCCATCACTTTGCTCATGAGAGGCTGTCGCAATTTGTGCGATCATGGTGGCTACCTGCTCAATAGACCCCGTAATTCCTGAAAGCATCTCACCAGATTTCTCTGCTAACTGCGTTCCATTTTCGATACGCTCAACACTGACGTGAATCAAGTCTTTAATGTCTTTTGCGGCGGCGGCTGACTTTTGTGCTAAGGCGCGAACCTCCCCTGCAACCACGGCAAACCCACGTCCATGTTCACCCGCTCTGGCGGCTTCGACAGCGGCATTTAACGCCAGTAAATTGGTCTGAAAGGCAATGCCGTCAATCAACCCAACAATATCAACAATGCGACGACTTGACTCTTGTATCGACTGCATGGCAGAGATGGTTTTTTGCATCACCTCAACGCCAAGACTGCTCTGCTCTTGTACCTGTTGAGCGAGTTCGGACACCTGTTGTGCATTGCTGGTGTTTGCTTGTACTGCGGTAGCCATTTCATTCATGGTGGCACTGGTTTGCTCTAATGCCGCCGCCTGCTCTTGCACACGTCCAGAAAGGTCTGATGCGCCTTGAGAAACTTGAGAAGCCGCTTCATTAACAATACTAGAAGTATAGGTGGCACGATCAACGCTCTCTTTAACCTTTTCTGCTGAATAATTGATCGCATTTTTAAGGTTGTGGAATTGTCCGCGGTAAGCCCCAGAGGGTAAGGTTTTTACCCAGTCGCCTTCTGCTTGTGCCTCAACCACGCTCACGATAGAACTGATCATGGTGGCAATGTTAGACATGGCTTCATTGACGTTATTTTTCATGCGATCTAAGTCACCATATGCCGTCACTGTCACACGGGCATGAAAGTTACCTGCGTTCATCTCATCCATGATATTGTTCACGTCATCAACAATTTTGCGCATTTCTTCCATGGTTTCTGCCGTATTGGCAAGCATTTCACGGTAACGACCTGAAGCCTTGATCTTGCCTTTGTTTTTACACACAAAATGACCATTACGTAAGGATTCCAATGCCTCATAGAGGACATCAATCACTAAGGCAATATTGTCTGCTGACGCATTCACACCCTCTTTTAATTGATTGAGATCGCCAACATAGTCACGCTGAATGCGTTGTTTAAGATCGCCTTGAGCAATCGAAGAGACGACTTGACTGGTTTCAGAAATGGCTTGTTCTAAACTCGATAAAAGTTGATTTAGGGCTTGCGCCGATTTTCCAATTTCGTCCTGAGCGGTAATGTCACTGCGATGATGAAAGCGTCCCGTGAGAACCACTTCTTCCATCATTTTGCCCAAACGTTCAACAGGTCGAGAGATGACCTTACTGACAAAATAGGTAATCATTAAGCCAATCATTAACCCAAAGAAAGTTAACACGAGGGTCACTAGAGACATGGTGTCAATAAGTGTTTGACCTTCACTTGTACCCAGTTCAATACTGTGCCATACTTCTACTTGGAAACGCTGAGACAGATCCAATAGCTGAAAAGTGCTGGCTCTCAATTCTATTTTCAGCAAATTGTCTGTTTCAGTAATGAGTTGAGATAACTGAGTTAATGCGGGCTCTAGTCGCTCAAGATCAGCGAAGGCTTGCTTCATCCATGCCAAGACCCTTGGGTCAGTCGCCTGTGCTGAGAGTTCAATGAGTGAGTTACGTGTAGCATCAATTTCTAGCTGAGTACGCCCAATATCCAAGCCTTGATGGCTATCGACAAAACGACTTAAATAAATGCCTGCTTTTTGCAAATGCGCGCCTGCTTCTATCGCCTCATTCACATAGCTGGCGTGATCCAAGGCATAACGAATGTTGGTGATCGCAAGTGCCATACTTGGAATGACTTGATTGTTGAGTTGCGTAATGAGTTGATCACGTTCATCCAGTTTGGGGACAATACGATCCTTGACTAAGGACATAAATTGCGAAAACTGTGCGCTCAGTTGCGTTAATAAGGCTTCTTCTCTCGGGGACAACTGATGTGTTTTGATTTCATCGGTTAACCAGTCAAACTGACGCGCCCGCAGATCAAATTGTCCTAAAACAAGCGCGTCTCGAGATTGCTCAAATTGCATCACGCTTGCCTGACTGGCTTGTGTGGTTTTTAAGAGTTGTGTCGTTAGCTCTGCCAAGGGAGCTTGATTGTCTTTAATGTTGGTCATGTTCTGGCTGACGTGTTGTGTGGCTAACCAACCATATCCACCCACAATCAGCAAAATCATCAACAATAAGGCTGGTGCAATACTTACCTTGGTTGCAATACGGGCATTGTTCAGCAGATTCATACTTATCACCTTATTGTGCCAACGCGTCTAGGGTTTTACCGAAGTTTTTCAGTTCTGCAAGAATGTGTGCAGGCGTTTTTCCTTCAATCACCACAGGAGAGGGCGAAGGCGTGGTAATCCCTAGCCTAACTTTGATACGAATCAACTCAACTGAGATATTTTTGATCATGTCATAAACATCAGATGGTTCAATTTTACCAATTGGGAAGTCTGCAACCCGTACCGCTGTAATGCCAAGTTTGCGCTCTAGTTTGGCAAGTCGGTAAAGGTTTCTAAACCCTTCGATATTGCTATGATGTGGCAAAGTTCCTACTTCAGGCTCTGCCCCAGTGATCATCGATTTTCCTAGTTTTTCGGCAATTGAGGTCAAGTCTGCTTTGGCGACCATCACGTTGGCATAGACTAATTTAGGATCAATTGGCCCTACCAGCGCATCAAACAGATAGGAAACCTGCCATAGTTTCTCGTAAGTATTAGACGGGCTTTTTCCCTCCTCAAATGCTATATCCGATGTGTTCACAGTAATGCCCTTGTGACTGAGAATGTTAGATAATTCCAAAACCATCTCATCAACCACTTCAAACGCATCTAAGGGCGTAATTTTACGCAATGGAATACTTTTTTCAGGCAGTGCCGTCAACCCATATTTTTTCTGCAATCTTACCAACTTATCTCTAACTTCAAGGGATTTGCTGAAGACGTGAATGGGCAGTTTTCCAACCTGAACACTCGGAACTTTTGGCGTATCGCTAATCTTCTCAAACGCTCGAAGCTTGATCAGTTGTTGCTCTAACTCAGATGCTTTCTGGAAAACATGACTGGGTGAAATCTCAGCAAAAGAAGCCGAGCCAAACATTAAGGAAAACAGAAGGGTAATAACCCCAAAAAAATGAACCATCATGACTCTCCTTATGATTACTCTGGTCATCATAGCTCAAAAAATGCGCAAAACTTTAGCAAATTATCACAGAATTAATTTATTGTGGGGTCAGTTTTGTTGATCTTATCGCCACTATAAGTATTAAAAAACACTCACCAGTACCCAGAAGTGATTATTCTTGTCATTATCAACACAATTTTCTAGTTCAGTCGGCATTTTCTACAGGAGCTACTTAAAAAGACAGCCATCCCAATAACAGTAAGACTTCACCGACTTCTACCCAAGCCCCTAGCGTATCACCTGTGATACCTTGCAGGCTTTGCAGGAGATAACCACGATACCAGAGTAACGCACCTAAACTCAGCAACATTGCCATCAGTAATGCAGAATTAAGCCAAAAAACGCCAATGAGCGTCATCCACAATAGGCCCCAAATAGCAGATTGAGGAGCCATTTTTTGCATCACAACCCCTAATCCCTGCGGTTTCGCGTATTGGGTATTGACCAGTAACCACGCCATTTGCACACGAGCGATCAGTGGAATCAACAGCAATAATACCGACTGTTCCTCTACCAACAGCATCCACACCAAAACCACTTTTAACAAGATCACCGACATCAAGGCTAAGGCACCCATAGGGCCAACGGCTGGGTCTTTCATGATGCGTAACATCTTCTCTCGGTCTCCGTGTCCACCCACCCAAGCATCGACCGTATCGGCAAGTCCATCTAGGTGTAAACCACCTGTCACGAGAAACCAAGCGACGACAATGAGCACTGCCGTTACCCACGCTCCCCATAGTGTTACCCCGAAACTCAAGGCAAATAAGAGACCGCCAATTAGCAGACCAGCGATAGGAAAACAAATCACCGATAAACCGAGAGATTTCGGCTCGTAATTCAATGAGGTGGGGGTTGGAATACGGGTTAAAAACTGTATCGCTAACCAACAAGCATTAGCTCGCATCGGGTAAACCCTGTGGGTGAAGATGATGGGTCGTTGGGCATAGAAGATGTTGACTGGCGTGTGCTACGGGATAAGTGAGCCAATCCTGAGCAGTGTTTTGACCACTCAACACACGTAAAGCACGAATCACACCTGCATGGGTAACTACCCATAAATGCTCATACTGCGCTTGCCAACGCATCAGTTGTTCACGCGCGGTTGCCACACGCGCCAGAAAATCAGCAAAGGGTTCTGCATTGGGTGGTGTGAATTGATGAGGGTTTTGCCATAATAAAGCCAGTGCATCTGGTTCAGTTTCCCATAAATCGGCGATACGACGCGCTTCCCAATCACCAAAGTGATATTCGCGCAAGTCATCATACACATAATAAGGGCATCCGATCCGTTGACTCCAGTGTTGAGCAACCTGAGCGCAACGCTGACGTGGCGAAGCAATGAGGGCATCAATGGACTGTCCTCGCAGTTGTGCCAACATCTGCCCTACCCCCTCAGGGGTTAATCGACTGTCGGTACTACCATAAAAACCGTCTCTGTCTTCCGTTTCACCATGACGGAGCAGGGTAATCATGCTTGCGACACCTGAGCGGCATCAAAGGTCGCCATATTGTTATGAAGATCACATGCCAAACGCAATAAACTAATCGCTACCCCAGCCCCAGAACCTTCACCTAGGCGCAACCCAAGGGTTAACAAAGGGGTGACATTTAACGCTTGCAGAATAGCGGCATGTCCTTTTTCTGCACTCGCATGAGCAAAGATCATCCAGTCCAAAATGGCAGGGTTATGACGAACAGCGATCAATGCTGAAACGCTACTGATGAAACCATCGACTAAGATAGGCAATCCTGCTTGTGCCGAAGCGATGTACGCACCGACCATTGCGGCGATTTCGAATCCACCGACATGCTGTAACACCGCAAGAGGCGTGTCAAAGGCTTGCTGATGACGTGCTAATCCTTGTTCAATCACCTTCATTTTATGCGTGAGCTGTGTATCACTAATGCCCGTACCTCGCCCAGTGAGTTCCGATGGCGACAGACCCAACACAGCACAAGCACAAGCCGTTGCCGAGGTGGTATTAGCAATGCCCATTTCGCCAGCAATAAACAGATCACAGCCTTGTGCTTGAGCGGTTGTCACTGCGGCTCGACCAATCGCTAAGGCTTGCTCTAATTGTGATACCGTCATCGCAGGCTGAATGAGAAAGTTAGCTGTACCGTCAGCAACGCGCCAATCAAAGACATCGGCAAGTGGTTCTACTGGGTTGACCGTACCACAGTTATAGACTGCTAATATCGCCCCTTGCGATTGTGCCAATACGCTAATTGCCGCGCCTCGACGCGAAAAATTACGAATCATCTCAAGGGTGACTACCTGAGGAAAAGCAGACACGCCTTCGTTGGCAATGCCGTGATCTCCTGCAAAAATGGCAATATAGGGTTGCTTGATCTGTGGCACTGCTGTCCCTTGCATGGCAGAGAGCTGGACGGCAACCGCCTCTAGCTGACCCAAAGACCCTGCTGGTTTGGTTAATTGCGCCTGTCTCGCTAATGCCGTTGTTTGACTCGCTTGATTGAGATCAGCGGAAGATACCAGTGTCCAGCTCATTTGGTTTTCCTTTAACATAAAGTGGTAAGCCTGCTACCGTAAGCACTAGGGTATCGCAGTATGGCGCAAGCTGTTGATGCAATTTACCTGCAATATCACAGAATCGACGACTGAGTGCGTCCATGGGAATAATGCCCATGTTGGTTTCGTTGCTGACTAAAATAACGTCTGCTCTCAGATTTGGCAAGAGGGATTGAAAAGCGGTTAGCTCGTATGTTAACAAATCAGGGTCTTCATGACACAGCAGCTGGGTAATCCAAAGCGTCAGACAATCCACCAATAGCGTTGTTTGCGGTGCATCAGAGGCTTGCAAGGCTTGCGCGAGATGTAGAGGGGCTTCAACGGTTTGCCATTCACTCGGTCGTTGTTGTTGATGCGCTTGAATACGCACACGCATTTCATCATCCCACGCTTGAGCCGTCGCAATATAGGTGACTGGTTGGGCAAGTTGAACCGCAAGCTGTTCTGCAAAACGACTTTTACCTGACTTTACCCCACCGAGAATCAGGGATCTCATGATAGAAGCTTCATGATGGTTTTCATGTCCAAATGCGCTGTTAGCATGTCGGCAAGTCGATCTAATTCGGCTTGTTGCTGTGTGAGATGATCAACGACAGGATGGTTTTGGTCATCTAGCCCCATCCAAGCGACTAATGCGCGATAGGCATCCTTGTGATCAAAGAGCCCATGTAAGTAAGTGCCGATGATCTTGCCATCTTCACTCATGCAACCATCTTGGCTACCATCCTCAAAGGTCACGATTGGGGATTGCAGAAGTCCATGTCCGCTACTAATGCCTTGGTGCATTTCATAACCTGTCACTGTCTCACCAGTCCATAACCGACCAACACGTTCTTTCAGGATTTTATCGGCCTGCCAACGGGTGGTGAAATCGAAGACACCTAAGCCTGCCATGTTACTTTTATCGCCTTCAATTTTTTTAGGATCGAGTAATTGTCTGCCAAGCATTTGAAATCCGCCACAAATCGCCAATACTTTTCCACCATAACGCAAATGTCGCATGAGTTTATTACGCCAATCCCCTTCAATCAACAGGCTCAAATCGCTCATCACCGCTTTGCTCCCTGGTAAGATCAACAGGTCGGCATCAACTGCTGATGCAGATAGGCTGATATAATCCACGTCTAAGCGAGCATCGTTCAGCAATGGGGTGAAATCACTGTGATTGCTGATGTGCGGTAAGCGTAAAATGCGGATTTTAAGCAGTGCGTTAGCGGTTGATGAAGGACGACGAACCGCGTCTTCTTCATCTAGTTTGAGGTCGTGTAAATAAGGCAAAACGCCCAATACTGGCTTTCCTGTTTTGGCTTCTAACCAATCAATCCCCGATTGCAATAAGGACAAATCACCACGAAAACGGTTGATCACAAAGCCTTTGATTCTGGCTTGTTCTGATTCAGATAAACACGCTAACGTACCAATAATATGAGCGAACACGCCACCCCGATCAATATCAGCAATCAAGATCACAGGAAGATCAACCGCTTCTGCAAAACCCATGTTGGCAATATCATTGTCTCGTAGGTTAATTTCGGCAGGGCTACCAGCACCCTCTACCAAACAAAACCTATAGTTTTTACTGAGAGACTGCCATGCGTCTAATACGGCTTGCTTTGCCGTTTGTTTATAGACATGATAATCCAAGGCATCGAGATGCCCAATTGCCTTGCCGCGAATGATCACTTGGGCTTTGCGATCAGAAGTCGGTTTGAGCAATACAGGATTCATATCGCTGTGAGGTTCGAGTCCGCAAGCAAGGGCTTGAGTCGCCTGCGCTCGCCCAATCTCACCACCATCGACCGTTACCGCCGAAGACAACGCCATGTTTTGCGGTTTGAAAGGCGCAACTTGATACCCCTGCCGAAACAACACACGACACAACCCAGCAACGAGGGTGCTTTTCCCTGCATCAGACGTACAACCTTGGATCATTAAAGCGGGCATTTGGGGTCCTTGTATGACTGCGTCAAAAACTTAACGATCATGATGTGTTTCGGGGAACTTTTTATGACTTGAGAGTTCGAGCATCAAAACAGGGCTAAAAAATCGTAAAACTCGCACTTAATACTTGAATTCACGGATCAGCACTGACACCAAGGGCATTCGATAAGCGCATTAAGGTATCAGCACGTGG
>CAZLOM010000017.1:0-22493 GCA_964561185.1 uncultured Piscirickettsiaceae bacterium | reverse complement strand
GCCAGAATTAAAAAAACCAGCTTAAATGCTGGTTTTTTGCTATTCAGCGTTTATTTTGGATAACCGTTAGCACTCGCACAAGCCTAAAGCCCCAATCAACCCGCAAGAAATTATGGTGTATAATGCTCCCTGAATAAATCATAAAAAGGGACTATTATGCGCTTACCCCGCTTATCAAAATGCTTACCGCTACTGATTGCTTTATTACTTACCCCATTTTCCGCTTTTGCTAACGCTGAAAACACATACGACCTGACCCAACATTGGGCAGGCTATCTGATTCTTGCTTTATTTGCCTTTGGTTATTTACTGGTTGTTTTTGAAGAAAAACTATCATTAAAAAAATCCAAACCCGTACTCCTAGTTGGTATCCTTGTCTGGATACTACTCAGTCTTGCCATGACGCAACTCGGTGATCAAGAAAGCGTCAATCACGCTTTCAAAGAAACCCTACTAGAGTATGCCGAACTCCTCCTCTTCCTCCTTGTTGCCATGACCTATATCAGCGCAATGCAAGAAAGACAGGTCTTTGAAGCCCTACGCGCCTATCTTATCAATCACGGTTTGAGCTATAAACAACTCTTTTGGATTACAGGGCTATTGGCATTTTTCATCTCCCCCGTAGCTGACAACTTAACAACTGCCTTAATTATGGGAGCCGTCATTTTAGCCCTAGGCAAAGACAATACCCAATTTGTTGCCATCAGCTGTATTAACGTGGTGGTTGCGGCGAACGCAGGCGGTGCATTCACGCCATTTGGTGACATTACTACCCTAATGGTATGGCAAAAAGGCATGGCGCATTTTAACGACTTCTTTTATCTCTTTTTACCAGCCGCTGTAAACTTTTTAGTGCCTGCCACCATCATGTCACTAGCTCTACCCAAAGGATCACCAGAAACCCATAAAGTCACCTGTGGTATGCGTCCAGGTGCCAAACGCATCATCACCCTATTTGCGCTGACCATTGCCAGTGCCGTCACCGTACATCAGCTACTTCATCTTCCACCAGTGTTAGGGATGCTATTTGGCTTATCTTTGTTACAGTTTTTTTCTTATTATCTCCGTTTGGTCTCTCAACATGGCTATCGTGAAGCAAAACCAGGACAACCAACCAATCAAACGTTTGATATGTTCAGCCATATCGCTCAAGCCGAATGGGATACACTGCTCTTCTTCTTAGGGGTGATGCTTGCTGTTGGTGGGCTAGGTTTTGCAGGCTACTTAGCGCATTTATCGGGTTGGTTGTATCAAGACTTAGGCGCGACAACAGCCAACATTTCGGTAGGCTTGCTATCCGCCATTGTGGATAACATTCCTGTGATGTATGCTGTCTTAAATATGCAACCCGATATGTCTCTAGGACAATGGTTATTGGTGACACTCACCGCTGGGGTAGGCGGTAGCCTTTTGTCTATTGGTTCAGCGGCGGGCGTTGCCTTAATGGGATTAGCCCACGGACACTACACCTTCATGAGCCATCTTCGCTGGCTACCTGCCATTGCGCTCGGCTACATTGCCAGTATTGGGGTGCATTTTTGGTTGAATGGGCATTTGTTTTAACCATTGACACACGACAACTGAGCATACATAAAGGAGGAACATCGCTATGAACATCCTATTCATTCACCAAAACTTTCCTGGACAATTCAAGCATCTTGCACCTGCACTGGTACAACAGGGACATCAGGTGTTTGCGATGAGTATGCAAAAAATCCAGCCAACACAGTGGCAAGGTGTGCAGATCATTCCCTACGGTGCCAATCGTGGCACTACCCCCAATGTGCATCCTTGGGTCAGTGACTTTGAAACCAAAACCATTCGCGGTGAAGCCTGTTTTCGTGCCGCATTGCAACTCAAGGCGCAAGGTTTTACACCCGATGTCATCATTGCGCATCCCGGTTGGGGAGAAAGTTTATTTTTGAAAGAGGTGTGGTCAACAGCCAAACTGGGCATCTATTGCGAGTTTTATTATCATGCTCACGGGGCAGATGTTGGTTTTGATCCAGAGTTTCCAAGCAAAGATGTTGGTGATACCTGTCGATTAAAACTCAAAAATATGAATAACCTCCTTCACTTTGAAGTCGCTGACGCGGGCATTTCACCAACGCATTGGCAGGCAAGCACTTTTCCAGAACCCTTTAGATCAAACATCCGCGTGATTCATGATGGCATTGATACCGACACCCTTGCTCCGAACCCTCAGGTAACGCTCGGACTGAGCACATCATCAGGACAGAATATTCAACTAACCAAGCAAGACGAGGTCATTACCTTTGTCAATCGCAACCTTGAACCCTATCGTGGTTATCATATTTTCATGAGAGCCCTGCCCGAACTGCTCAAGCAACGCCCTAAAGCACGCGTGCTGATTGTTGGCGGTGATGATGTCAGCTATGGCGCGAGACCAGAGCATGGACAAAAATGGAAAGACATTTTTATTCAAGAAGTGAGATCACAAATCAGCGATCTCGATTGGGAAAGAGTTCATTTCCTCGGCAATCTGCCCTACCAACACTTCATTCCCCTATTACAACTGTCAAGCCTACACGTTTATCTCACCTACCCTTTCGTGCTAAGCTGGAGTTTGTTAGAAGCGATGAGTATCGGCTGTACCATTGTTGCCAGTGATACTCAACCCTTGCATGAAGCGGTTAAAGACAATGAAACAGGCAAATTGGTCAACTTCTTTGATCATCACGCCTTGGTCAATACCATCTCGCAACTGCTTGAGCAACCAGAAGAACGCGCCAGACTGAGTGCTAACGCCAGACGCTTCGCACAAGCGCATTACGACCTCAAGCGCGTCTGCCTACCTCAACAACTGGACTGGGTAGCCACACTATCGAATGAGATCAGTTAGCACCAGAACGAGATTTCATCTCTCGAGAACAGACACCTGAGTCAAATAAATAAGTATGACTTTGACTTTTTTGTGCTTTTTGTTCACACTCATATGCGCCACCTTCAAAGCTCAAGACAGCAACAAAAATGACCAAAGCCAAAATAGAAAAAACAATGAGTAACGCCTTTTTAACGGCTTGATAAGCCTCTGCACAATACCAAAAATTCATGACCTAGCACCTTCACCTGACTTGTTGTACTTTTTTGCAAATTATTAGCACTTTTTTGCAATTATGGGTTAATAGTACCTCTGAAAGAAAAAACTAGCAAGATTTTTCAAAAAAAAGTCAAGCAAAGTTTTTAATAACAGAAGCAGTATTTTTTATGGCTAGTGGTTTTTAGGACGGATACTATTCGTGCCCTTAAAAGCAATAGAAAAACAGACAACGCGTCTTGACAAGTAGCGTCAAAAAATGTAAAATCTCGCCTTTGTCATTTTTACGACGATAAAAGGAATTCATCATGGCACGAGTATGTCAAATTACTGGTAAACACACAGTTACAGGAAATAAAGTGTCTCACTCTAACATCAAAACAAAACGTCGCTTTTTGCCTAACTTGCATAACAAGCGTCTTTGGTTAGAGTCTGAGCAGAGATTTGTTCGTCTTCGCATTTCTAGCGCGGGCTTACGCACGATTGACAAGTTGGGTGTTGAGGCAGTTGTTGCTGCATTACGCGCTCACGGCGAAAACATCTAAGGAGCGTTATCATGGCTAAGGCTATCCGTGAAAAAGTCAAGTTGGTATCAACTGCTGACACAGGTTATTTCTACACCACAACTAAAAACAAGCGTACAACGCCAGAAAAATTGGAAATGATGAAATTCGATCCAAAAGTACGCAAGCACGTATTGTTTAAGGAAGCTAAAATCAAGTAATCTTGATGGCATCCATGCTAAAGCCCGCTCTTGCGGGCTTTTGTCGTTTTGACATTAATTTCCGTGCCACACGACGCACAAAACCTGCTAAACTCAGCAACACTTGCTTAGATTCATACAGAAAACCCTTCCCCTATTATGCTTTGGAGGTTGTTACACGCACCATGCCCGAATTACCAGAAGTTGAAACCACGCGCCGAGGCATTCTCCCTCACCTAACCAACAAAACCCTAACTGCGGTTGATATTCGCCAACCTAAGTTACGCTATCCCATTGAGGTTAATGAGATCATGCACCTCATCGGTGAACCTGTGATCGCAATTAACCGACGTGCCAAGTATCTTTTGTTACATTTCGCCCAACAAACCCTGATCATTCATTTAGGGATGTCTGGCAGTTTACGTCTTGTCTCACCTGAAGCAGAATGGCGCAAACATGATCACTGGCAATTGACCTTTGGAACACAAGCATTGCGCTATCATGATCCGAGACGTTTTGGCTTTCTACTTCTCACCCACTCACCGCACACGCATCCCCTCATTGCTAAACTCGGCGTTGAACCCTTAAGCGATGACTTCTCTGTTGCCTATTTAGCCTCTCTCTGTCGCAAACGTGCCACTCCTATTAAAACGCTATTGATGAACCAACAGGTTATTGTGGGTATTGGTAATATTTATGCCTGTGAGGCACTGTTTCAAGCAAAGACTCATCCGCTACAAGCTGCGAAAACCCTGCAACCTGAACAGATCCAAGCCTTGCATAAGGCAATTGTGGAACAGCTCACGCGAGCCATTCGCCAAGGCGGAAGCACATTGAGAGATTTTGTGAACCCTGACGGCAACCCTGGATACTTTGCTCAAACCCTAGCGGTTTATGGACGAGAAGGATTGACTTGCCCTCGCTGTCACAGCACAATAGAGAATCTTAAAATAGCAGGTAGGTCTAGCTTTTACTGCCCCACTTGCCAACCCTTAGGCTAATTGTTTCGCTGAGATAGCTTGATGAACAAACACTCTATTGCACTTTTCCTACTTCCTGCACTTGCCCTAGCGATCAGTGCAGGGATATGGGTATCACAACAACGCCCTACCGATGAAATTCGTCTCTTGCCAGAGGCAGAAAACTGTCAATTACATCAGTCAGCTTGTCGTATTGACGATGATGAACTTCATATTGAACTCAATATTACCCCTAAACCTGTGCCCATTGCCAAGGCATTAGATGTCAGTGCTCAAATAACAGGCATTACGCCAGCTCGTGTACAGCTTGATATCAATGGTAGCAATATGTACATGGGTTATAACCGCATCGACCTCACACCGCAAGCCAATAACCTCTGGATAGGGAAAACCCTGCTCGCTTTTTGCACCATCGACCAGATGTCGTGGCAAGTCACGTTAATGATTGAAACCGACACGGGCGAACAAATTCAAGTGCCCTTTCCACTGGTTACACCTTATCAACCATAATGCGCCAACCATGATGGACAAAATCACACACAAAAGGACACACAATGAGTAAAGATGTTGACACCTCCCAACCTTGGCTAACCGCCATCAAATGGGATGATAAAGGGTTGGTCACCACCATTGCACAAGATGCAGAAACAGGAGACATCCTGATGGTGGCTTGGATGAACGCCCAATCCCTGCAATTATCACTAGAAAAGGGCGAAGCGGTTTATTGGTCGCGTTCGCGCAACAAACTCTGGCATAAGGGCGAAGAATCAGGCAACACACAGCAGATTAAAGACATTCGCTTAGATTGTGACGGTGACGTACTGCTACTCAAGGTGCACCAAACAGGCGGTATCGCCTGCCATACGGGAAGAAAGTCCTGCTTTTACCTTGCTCTTAACCAAGCCGAGCAACGCTGGCAAGCAATCGACCCTGTGCTGAAAGACCCGTCAGAGCTGTACAAAAGTTAATCGCAACAAAACAGCACTTACCTGAATACTAGGTCAGTGGCACACACACCCAAAAACGACTGCCCTTACCTTCTTGACTGGTAAAATCCAAACTTCCCCCCATTGCGGACATCAGTGATTTTGCCAGCGACAAACTCAAGCCCGCACCCTGTCCACTGCTCATTTCACTCTTGATGGCTACATACTGGAATAAAGATTCTTTTTGCTGACGACTCATGCCAATGCCTGTGTCCTCCACCGCAAAACACAAGCAATGATCCTGCTCAAATACCTGAAAGAACACTTCTCCTTCATGGGTAAAGGTCAAGGCATTATCTAACAAGCTTTCTAACACGCGCTTAAGACTTTCTATATCAGCCGTCATTACTTTTGGTGCAGAATCCGCATAATCATAACGAAAAGAGAGCGCCTTATCCGCGCACCAACCAAACATATTCATTGCCAACACGTCGGCAACCGCCTGCACGGAGAACAACTCAGGATGAAGCTGAAACTTACCCGATTCTAAGGCTGATAGGCTTGCAGACTGCTCAAGCCACAGCACCCCTTTTTGTGCTGACTTTTCTATATCTTGCAATAGGTTAACACTCTGCTCAGACATCTTATCCTGCGTCATAACAGACAGGCTCATGGATTGAGCCAATGCTAAAATATGGGTTAATTTCTGCTTAATCGCTTCATTCAACTGACCAGAAGAAGTCAAACTGGCAAAACGATTCTTTTCCGTTTCTGCTTTTTCCTGCACCAACTCCTGCCATGTTTCTGATTTGGTGGCATCCTGAACCATACACAAAATACTGCCTTTCGGATGCTGTCCATCGGTATATGGCGTATTCACCCATTCACACACCAATCCATGACCGTCTTTGTGCAAGTTAGCATTTTTAGAATAGGCTACCTGTTCTTGCCCTCTCACCTGATCCAGCAATCCAGCAATCCGTGTCTGTTCAGCTTTAGGCACCAATAAGGCTAAAGCGTCCTCTCGCAAGGCTTCCTGCTCAGTCCAACCAAAAACACGTTCTGCGCCCTTGTTCCACAGCTGAATTTTCCCTTGGGCATCAATGATCATCACGGCACTGGGTATATAGGTTAAGAGCATTTCTAAACGATTCTTACTACGTTGTGCTCGACGATACACATAACCAAAAAAAACACCAAATGCAGACACTAAGAAAAAGGCAATCAATGCCCATAAAAGTGTTTGACTCAATTGTTTGATTTTATGTTCATCCTCCTGATAGAGCATCTCTGTCACCGAAAAATCTTCAGGTAAATCGCCCAATCGTTGATAAACACGCACAATATGTTGCCAACGCTCTAAGTTCATATAACCGGGTTGAATGACATTGGCTTGCATCAACTGCTCAGTGACTTGCGCCTCATAACGCAAGTGCTCTTTAGTCATGCGCTGACCATATTCCCTGTAAATCAGATCAATCACTTCCTCCTGATGATCTAGCGCATAACGCCACCCTGCCATACTGGCATGATAAAAATCGCGAACAAGGTTGGGATTTTTCTCGATTAAATAATCCGTCGTAAAAAGGTTATCCCCATAGAAATCAATGCCACTCATTTTCGGGCTTAAAAGACGATACGGTATCTTACGCTGATTTAACTCAAAAGGTTGATTGGTGCTATAAACCGTCATGGCATTCACCGCTTTAGACAACAAAGGGTCGAGGGTATGGCTGTGCTCAACGGTCTGATAACGGTCTTGTACCACACCAGCTCGCTTTAAGAAACTAAATACATCTGGAGAAGAGGATTGCTCTAAGCTCAAAAAAGCACGAATTTCTGGCGACGCTTTTTGCTCCATCATGATTTTCTTGTTCACCAGATCTGCGGCACCTCTGATACCCGTCTCTTCTAAGACAACCAACTGCAAAGGCGAGTGCTGATAGATCGCGCCCAAAATCGTAACGGGCGCACCTTGATGACGATTTAACAATAACTCAGTCGTCCCGACCCCAAAGTCAGCATAACCAGACACCACTTCTTTAACAGAATCAACACCAGGTCGGCCCTCAACAAAACGGACATCCAGCCCGACATTTTGATAATAGCCCTGTGCTTTAGCCGCATAATAGCCTGCAAACTGAAACGCATGTTGCCATTTTAATTGCAAGGTCACTCGTTTGAGCGACGAAGGCTCCTCCGCCATCACTTCCGCAGCAACCAGCGAGCTGGTAAACAAACTCAATAACACCACAACAAGACAAGAAAAACGCACACGCATCTTACGCATCCATTAACCAAAGATGCCTATTTTACTGGATTAGAAAAATTTATTGTGTAATTTTTAGCACCTAAAAGATAATACAGGTACAAATTATTTGATCTGGAGTTGCTATAGTTTTGCGCCTCAATTGGTTACAATGAGCCCATACTTAACAAATGCCCGTCTTTACGACCTCTCCGCCAACGGAGGATAATTTTGAGCGATCAGAGACAAGATGAACAAAATCAAACGGCAGTTTGTCGTCTAGTCTCATTGGGATTATAATGAAAAATGAATAGTGAAAAGATCATAGGACGGTAAAAAATCTGAAAAGAACACAAAACGGACAGAACACAAAATTACACAACAGAGAGCCTTTAGCCATGACAACTCGAGCAAATGAATGGGATACCCAAGAAACCGATGATTTTGAAGCTTCACCGATTAGGGTGCCACCTTCTACCCAAACCATTTTGATGATTGATGACAATCCATCTGATCTCTCCCCCCTCATCGCGCCACTCATTGAGGCTGGTATCAACTTGCGTATCGCAGAAGACGCAATGTTAGGTTGTAGCATGGCGATCACGCATCAACCCGATTTAATTTTGCTCGACATCAATATGCCTAAAATTGATGGTTTTACCACCATCCGACTCCTCAAAAACGCTCCCAACGGGCAAAACATCCCCGTTATTTTCATCACCGCCAACAACGATGAAGAAAGTCGCGTACGTGGGTTATTACTGGGGGCGGTCGATTATATCGTTAAGCCGTTTAATCTCCAAGAAGCCCTGTTGCGCATCAATCTCCATTTGCGCATTTCACAACAGATCAACCAACGACACAATGAACCTAGCCCTCCCGAAGCCATGAATGCACTTACGGATACAGAAGACGCGCTTTCCAATAACGGTCACTATGATCAAACCCTTGTTACCAGCGTCACTCAATTTCTCAAACAAAATATTGCTAACCCACCCAATGTTAAGGAAATTGCTGAACAATTCGGCACCTACGAAAAGCGGCTGAATCAGGCATTTCAAAATACGTTTGGTTGTACCTTGTTCGTCTGGTTACGCGAAGAACGCTTGAATATGGCGAGAGACATGCTACTATCAGGATTTTTGACGGCAACCCGTATTTCAGAAGTCTTAGGTTACTCATCACCAGCCCATTTTAACCGCGCATTTCGCGAGCATTATGGCTGTACGCCCAAAACCTTGCAAAAACAAGGAAATCTTTCACCAATGCCAACCGCTGATGACCAAGACTAAGCAAGGCATCGGTTCCCAACAGCTAACACGCCATGACAGACAGGGTGGCGTGTTCTCCCTTGTGGTGCTTTTTCTGGTGCTCATGACCTTCTCTTGGTTTTCCTCGGCAGAGGAATCTGCTCAGACGGACATCATCATGGATGATCAGAGTCAACACATTCAGATTGATCCAGAGCAACTGGGGGCTTGCACCACACTCATGTCAATCCATCAGGACAATCCTTTTCTGGTTCCCCCTTGTGAACCCAACCAAGGAGTCATTCAACGACATCATCTGGCTTCTCCAAAAAGCTTGTGGTTGCGCTTTTCATTACGCAATGCAACTTCTCATGACTCTGAGATTTGGTTAACCCTTGGCAACCCATTGGTGGAGCAGATTCGTGTTTGGCAAAGCCACCTACCGAAAGCACAAAAACGAGGTTCTCTCACCCCAGAGCAACAAACCATCAGCAATCAGTTCCTTGTGCCTATTTTGCTTCCCGCACAAGCGCAAACGACGCTCATGATCGGCTATGCCTCATCTACGCCCATTGACACGCGCCTTGACCTCTGGCAACCCCAAGCCTACCTAGCCGAACAATTTCAGACACACAGCGTTACAACCCTAGCCTTGGGAGGACTATTGCTCGCCCTATTGCTGACGCTGATGACTTACTTGTGGCTAAAAGACACGGTTTACCTTTGGTTTATGGGCACACTGGCAAGTGAAGCTGTGTTGCTCATCGCGCAAACCAGCACGCAACTCAGTTACTATATGGCAACCGCCCTTCCTTTCGCTTTACCTGTTTATACCTATCTCATTGCCTTATTCGCCTTAGTTAACCTTGCCTTTTACGCGCTCTTTCTATATCGGTTGAGACAACAGCAAAAACACACCTCACTCAAATCGAGACATTATCAAAACGCATTTGCATGGTTGTTAAGCAGTTTTTTGATACTGAAAACCTTTGAGTCACTGTCCTTATTCACGGATGCGATTCCCATCCAGTTACCCGCTCTGCTCGGTACTTGGTTAATCCTACTCAGTACACCGCTGATTTTGATTTCGATTATGTTGAAAAATCAACAACTAGAGCAAGAGGTAAGACAACGAAAGCAAGAAAACAAGGCAAAAGCAAGGTTCTTACGCGAGGTCAATCATGAAATTCGTGCGCCACTCAATCGTGTCTTAACACAAGCACTCGAAATTGAACGCCCGTTACTGCGTGAAAAAATCATTCAAAACTGTCGTCATGTCATTCTGACCATTGATGAAGCCTTAAGCTATAACGCCAACGCACTACGCCCCATCGCAAAGATAGATCAAACCGTCTTAACTTGGCAAGCCTTTACCGACCTTATCTCCCAGAGTGGTCGTGAAATCGTCGAACGCACCTACCAAGAACACGGAAATCGCTTCAATTTTGATTGCCAAGTCTCACCTTATCCGTGGATTGTGATTGATGAGCGACGCTTTATGCAAATCATCGACAATTTAATCACCAATGCGGCACGCTATACCCGTCAAGGTCAAATTTCTCTCCGCGTGATCAAGACGCAAGCCACTCAAGACAAGCACACCAGCCTCTCAGTTAGCCTGCTCAACAGCCATCAAGAAGTGTCCTTCTGCATTCAAGATACAGGAGTTGGCATTAGCCAAGAAGACCAATTACGCATTTTTGAACCCTTTGTACGGGGCAGTGCGGGGCTTTCTAGCGGTTGCAATGGCGTTGGCATGGGGCTCGCGATTGTTAAACAACTCACTGAGCAACTGCAAGGTAGCATCCAACTGACCAGCCAAGAAGGAAAAGGCACTGAATTTATCCTGACCTTACCCATCTACCCTGCCACGGAAACCCTCCACGCCAGCTATCAGGAAACCCATAACACAGACCTTACACGTCCTGATGAGCAGAAGATGAAGCACCTGAATGCGCTGATTCAACAAGGTGGCATTAGCGACATCATTCGCTGGGCGAACCAACTGAGCACCCAGCATCCCGAGTTTGCCCACTTTAGTCAGGAGATTACCCAATCCGCCGTCAAAGGAGACATGACGCGACTGCGTCAACTCGCTCGCCACAAAGACACATAGCTAAGTAAGCATTTACTTCGTGCGAGAAGGTGACACATCTACAAATAAAAAACGATCGCGGTTATTGCTATGAATCAGATGTTTTTGAAAGGCTTTTTGATGCTCATTGAAGGCACAAAACTCTGGTAACGCCTTGGTAAAGATTTCAAGATCCGTTTTTTTACTGGCAATCTCATTGAGCTGGAGAACAATTGAATAAACACACTCGTTATACCAATCGCCAATAATCTGCACGCTTACCTGACCTGTCATACGACCAAACAACTCTTGCACCTTCTCGTGCGCCATACTCAAAATACCACAGTTCATATAGGCAAGATTGGCACCTGTTGCTTGTAGTGCATCGTTGAGCATGCCTGCTACTTGTAATACTTCTGGGTGATTCAACAAACACCCATAAAACAAGGGTTGCTGACGCGATAGGTCCACCAACTGAGCGATTAACGCCTCTGAATGCGCCATTTGCTGCTTGAGCCACACAAGCAGTTGTTGGTTGGCTTGCTTAGGCATCAGTTTGGTTAACGACTTGCCTGTCATTTGTGCATACAAATGTTGCAATAACAAGGTCAATATCTGCGGGTTAACTCTGCCACCACGCGCTAACTTACCCTGCAAATAGAGCGGCAAATCTTCTGCTAAAATCGTTGCTTTATCACTATTGTCGAGAAAAGGAAAAAAAACAATGACCGTATCTTCAGCGGTAACGTAACGCTGACAATAGTCTTGATAAGCAGATTGATACAAAGACAGTCGCTCTGCAATCAAGTGTTGATCGCCATATGCGACACCCCACCCTGGGTGTACAATTAAATGATTCACAAGTTCGCCTTAATTTCAGTGTTAATAACTCAGTGTTGTATATGATATGAAATTAACAAGCGTTGAACCAACTTGTTAATTGGATTGACTAATTCGTTCAATTTGTGCCAAGGATAACAAATGCTGACGAATGGCCAAATAATGTTGCGGGTTATCCTTCGCATACTTCAACCCTAGCACCGCAGATTTTTGTTGATGAATGATATACAAATCGGCTAAATGCTGAGAGGCAAAGGATGGATGCTTTTGCGCTAAAGGACTGTTCTGATACATCATGAGTAGGTTGTGCTCTAAACAAAAACGAATAAACTCATCCGTCTGTCGATGCACTTCTGCGGTATTTTCTATAAAATCGGTACGCACAAACGTCTCTTTAATCTGTGGGTTCACTTGACCAGAAACCATTAACGGAATACCTTTCAGATGCTTCCCCTCTACCAAGGCTGGACAATGCTTAAAATCAGCAGTAATATGACGATTCACGGCATATTCAAAGGGATAAGCTTGGCAGGCGTATGGACGATCCTCATAAATGCCACATTGATTTTTCTCATTCAAATAATGACACTTCTGCCCCGTTTTGCCATTATGAAAAAAATACACCAGACTGATTTGACCATCTTTGATGTAAAAAAAGATCGGAAAATGCTGACTGACGCGTTCAAAATCAAAAAAAGTCAGAAAAATGATATGACTCGCGCAACATTGAGCACCACAGGCATCACAACCAACAAATTGATAGGCACGATGCTTGCTACTCTGGATCTCAGATCTCTGCACAATAGACTCCTCCAACGTAATCAACGACTGTTCTCTCGAGAGAACCGAGAGCGTGGAGGTTGTTTTATTGTAACTGTTTAGTTTACCACGTAAATTTAGACTTGTGCGAACTAAATTTCTATAACCCTTATCATAAACCGAAAAAAAGAAACTCAACTCAATGAAGAAAAAGGAAAAAACACTAAAAACCTCATTAAATAGTTGTGTTAAAATAATCAGAGTAACCGCGTAATTTTGAAGCAATAGCAGACAAAGCAATTGACGAACTAAAACAAAGAGTATTTCAATGTCAGACAAACATATTCTAGTGGTAGATGACGAACAAAGCCTTCGCAAAACAATTAGTGTAATTTTACGAAAAAACCATTACTTAGTAACTGAGGCAAGTTGCGGTAGAGAAGCCTTGGAAATGGCAAAACAGCAACGTTTTGATCTGGTCATCACCGACGTGTTAATGCCCGAAATGAATGGCTTTTCACTGATTCAAGCATTGCACGAACTGCCTGATTACGAAAAACTTCCTACCATTTGTTTGTCAGGAACCACTAAGGAAGAGTCATTCGGTTTACATTCAGACAAAAGCATTAATCCTGATCAACTCAATATTCATGATTGGCTCACTAAGCCAATACAACCCAAAATTCTGCTGGAGCGTGTTAATGCCCTCTTGGTCAATGCGCGTCCTCATGACCCCTTATTGATTGGACAGAGTTCTAAATATGTGATCAGCGCAACCCTATCCGATCTTAAAGGAATCATTCTGTCTTGTAGCAAGGGGGCAACTTTTAACACAGGCTATACCCTAGAAGAACTGATTGGGCAACCACATAGCATTTTTCGTCATCCAGATACCCCAGCCCAAGTGTTTGAGCATTTATGGAAAACGATTGAGACAGGCTCAAACTGGGTAGGCGTGGTTAAAAATAAGCGCAAAGATGGTACAGGCTATTGGATTTCTTTACAAATTAGCCCTGTCATTGATGATGGTAAAATTATTGCTTATAAATCTGTTCGCTTTCCCGCTACAGAAGCGGAAATTGTCAACACAGAGCAACGCTTTCAACAAGTTAATAACAATGCAGCAAGCTATAACCTAGCATCTCAACAAATCCAACCGCACATCACCTTAGCATTTGCTGATGTCGCTTTGCTGATCGCCATGCTTTTGCCGAGCCTGATTGTTTTGTTTTCTGGTGCGGTGTCTGCTGGACTAACCACCCTACTGCTGATCTTTTCATTAGGCTTAGCGGGTATGACGGCTTACCGATTACAAAAACAACGCGCCATCCCTTCAGATCTCAAACACACCATTGACGACCTCATGAATGATCGCCTACGTGAACAAATTCACGGCACATCTGAGTTGGCGTTATCCTTGGAGCGATTGCGTATCAATATGGCAACTAGCCTTGCGAATCGTTATGACTTGAGCTATGAGGATTCATTCAATCAAGCGATCATGACCATGATTACCGCCAACCTATTGCTGTTAAATGAAAGTTTTCACGTTATTGCCGTGAGCGACTCGATGCGCGATTTCTTTACACGCCACGAAGCGAAAATGCGTCATGTTATTCCCACCTTCAGTGCCAATAATTTGATCGGCTCTCCGTTGAACATTTTACAGTTGTTTGCGAAAAACATCCGAGTCTCTTCAGACAAGCAATCCACTGGCTGTATTGAGTTTGATCTGGATAACCTGATCATTCGCTTGCGTAGTCAAAAGATTACTGATGGCAATGGCAATGTGCGTGCTTATATTTTGGAACTGCAAGACAGAACCGAACAAACACTCGTGATTAAAGAAATTTCCCAAGCCATTGAAGCCATGAAAGACGGTGACTTTTCTGTACGTGTGACCGCTGATGCCTACGACCCCGACTTGATGTTTATTAAAAACGACATCAACAGTGCGATGGATCGTCTTGCGATTACCCTAGAGGTCGTGGTTGCCGTGGTCATGGCACAATCCAATGGTGACATGACTAACGAGTTAAAAGGCGATTATCACGGTCAGTTTGAAGAGTTACAGCGCGTGATGAATATCTCTATTTCACGCCTCAGAGAGGTGCTCAAGCAAACCCAAGAAGCGTCTAATGTGGTCAATGAAACCTCTCAAAACTTGATTGCTCGCTCAGAAAACCTATCTGCGCAAGCACAACTACAAACCAGTGCCATGCGTGACACGAATAATACCATGAATATGATCGCCTCTTCTGTACAAACCAATACACAGCATGCTAAAACGGTTGCGGATTTAACACACAAGGTACAAGAGCAGACCCACTCAGGTGCGGAGGTCATGCAAAAAACCATTCAAGCGATGCAGGAAATTCAAACCTCGAGCCATAAAATTAACGAAATTGTGTCACTCATTGATAGTATCGCTTTCCAAACCAATTTATTAGCCTTAAATGCCGCCGTAGAAGCGGCACGAGCGGGCGAACATGGTCGAGGCTTTGCTGTGGTTGCTGGTGAAGTACGAAGCCTTGCCTTGAAAACAGCCAATGCCGCTAAGGACATTAAAACATTGATTTCGGATAGCGTCGGGCGCATTGATGCTGGGACAAAGCTGGCGAATCAGTCTGGTGAAATGCTCAATGATATCACGCGATCCATCAATCAAGTTGCCAGTATGATTGTTGAAATTGCAAACGCCTCAGTGACCCAAAGTTCACAAATTGATTCAGTCCATCAGGCGATCGCTGGCATCAATCAAATCACGGAGCAATATACTGAGTTGGTTGGTGAAATTGTTACCTCAGCGCAAAACCTTGAGCAAGAAGCCAAAACGCTTGAAAGCAACACCACCTTCTTTAAGTTGGGTAAAAATAATCAGGAAGAGATCATGACAGACATGCTCTTCTTCTAACACTTAAGTTTAACACTCAGGCACACCAAAGCATTACAGCAATGCTTTGGCCTCATAAACCAGATTACCCACCCACTCGTGCCATGCTTGATTGGTCATTTCTAAGCCTGAAGCTTGTGGAATCCAGTCGAGCAGACTGTGTCCAATTGCCGAAACACGATGATCTGTTGGTGCAGGAATAATGATCATGTCTGGCATTTTCTGGCGAAAAGTTCGATAAGCTCGCGGCATATGCGCCGCCGAAGTCACTAAAAAAATACGCTTGGCATTGGTTTGTGACAAAATCGCTTGTGTGTATTGTGCATTTTCATTGGTTGTTAAACTATGCCCCTCTTCGATGATGCGCTCTGACGGCACACCCAAATCCTGTAACAGCAATCGCATGGCATTGGCTTCGGTTTGTTGTACGCCTGTCCAATCTAACGCGCCACCACTGGCAATAATAATCGGTGCTTTCTGATAACGATATAGCTGTGACGCAAACCACACCCGATCACTCGCATCATTCAGGTCAGGCATCTGACGTAACTCACCATCAGCCCCTTTCACACCACCACCGAGTAACACAATGGCATCGGCATCGCCATAACTCATGGCTAATCTCGCGGGATAATCAGACTCTAGCTTGAATGTCAACCACTGCCCTGTGATGGGCATAGCGGCAATCCATAAGATCACAAACGCCAAGCCCAGCGTCTGCCCTGCCAGAAAAGCGCGACGGAAAAACAAGAAGATCATGGTCATGACCAAGAGGAGCAAAACCCACGTTAGCGGATAAAGCAACACTGAAAACTGTTTTAACACATACACACTCATCAGAATACCCTCTTGAGTTAATGATTACCTTAACGATCCATCCTAGGCAAGGTATTGCCTTTTAGATCGAATGTCTTTTCAAATGCACCAATAACAATGAAATTGCCGCTGGGGTAATGCCTTGAATACGTCCCGCTTGCCCAAGCGTGCTGGGTCGGTGTTGCTTTAACTTTTGTTTGACCTCATTGGACAAACCAGAGATGGCATCAAATTCAAGGGTTTCAGGAATCTTGGTTTCCTCTGAGCGTTTCAGCTTGTCGATCTCATCATTCATTCGCGCCAAATAACCCGCATATTTCACGTCAATTTCGACTTGCTCAATCACCACAGGATCCGTCACGGCATCACCAAACCCCGTTATGGCTGACAATTTGCGATAGTCAACTTCTGGACGACGCAACAACTCCTCTAAGCGTTGTTCCTTTGACATTGGCGCACCTAAAATGGCTTCCGCCTCACCAGCCAACAAACGTGCTGGCACAATCCACGTATCACGCAAGCGTTGACTTTCTTGCTCGACCGCTTCCATCTTGCGATTAAAACTTGCCCAACGAGCCTCATCAATCAACCCAAATGCTTGGGCAATAGGCGTTAATCGACGGTCAGAATTATCTTCTCGTAGCAGTAACCGATATTCGGCACGACTGGTAAACATACGATAGGGTTCCGTGGTTCCTAAGGTATTCAGATCATCAACCATCACCCCCAGATACGCCTGATCACGACGCGGAATCCATTCCTCTTTTTCTTGTACGCGACGGGCGGCATTGATGCCTGCCAACATCCCTTGTGCCGCGGCTTCTTCATAGCCTGTCGTGCCGTTGATTTGTCCTGCAAAAAACAACCCACCAATCTGCTTGGTTTCTAGGGTGGGTTTTAAGGCTCGAGGATCGAAGTAATCATACTCGATGGCATAAGCAGGACGTGTCAGCACCGCATTTTCCAAACCTTTCATGCTGTGAATCATCAACAACTGTGCTTCAAATGGCAAGCTGGTCGAAATACCATTGGGATAGAGTTCATGGGTGGTTAAGCCTTCTGGCTCGATAAAAATTTGATGCTGATCCTTATCGGCAAAACGGGTGATCTTATCTTCAATCGACGGGCAGTAGCGAGGCCCAACGCCTTCAATCACCCCCTGATACATGGGTGATTGATCGAGATATTGACGGATAATGTCGTGGGTGCGTTCGTTGGTGTGGGTAATATAGCAAGGCACTTGACGTGGGTGCATAGACACATCGCCCATGAATGAGAACACAGGTAAGACATCGTCGCCTTGCTGAACCTGCATTGCAGAAAAATCAACACTACGAGCATCAATACGGCAAGGGGTACCTGTTTTCAAACGCCCGACAGGCAGGTCTAGTTCTCTGAGTCTTTCTGCCAAACGAATGCTGGGCGGATCACCAGCACGTCCACCTGCATGATTTTTTAAGCCTATATGAATGAGTCCGTTGAGAAAAGTGCCTGCGGTTAAGATCACTTGCTTGGCAAAAAACTTCCAACCCGTTGCTGTGATCACGCCCAAAACCTGACCATTCTCGACAATCAGGTCTTCCGCCATTTGCTGAAACAGGGTTAGGTTAGGTTGGTTTTCCAACCGATAACGCACCGAAGCCTTGTAGAGAATACGGTCTGCTTGCGCACGCGTCGCACGTACAGCGGGTCCTTTTGAAGCATTCAGAGTACGGAATTGAATCCCTGCCTCATCGGTTGCCAACCCCATGATGCCGCCCATGGCATCGACTTCTTTGACCAAATGCCCCTTGCCAATCCCACCAATGGCAGGATTACACGACATAGCACCCAAGCCTTCGATACTTTGCGTGAGCAGTAGGGTGTTAACCCCCATCCGCGCTGAAGCCGCCGCCGCCTCAGTGCCCGCATGACCACCACCAATCACAATGACATCATATTCTTGTTGAGAAAACATCACACAAAGCCTCTTACCTGCTTGAAAAATAAGGCTGATATTGTATCACAGGACAGAGAAAGGTCGAGATGGGATTTTGCCCGTACTGATTGAGCGATGATGCCGTAGTTTCACGACTGGAATGCTAACACTTGAACTTATTCTATGAACTCACAGAGACAAAGACCATCCAACCACTAGGCTCTGAGCAAAGCAACAGAGCGAAGCCAATAGACTATAGCGGTTGGATAGAAATGATGTGCAATGGTTAAAAAATCATTTTGCGCCCACGTTGAGCCTACCCAAACGGTTTAATTCCATCATGAACTTATCTTTATCTGAACAGTTGGTACAAGCCAGATAAGGATTGGTGATGTTGATCAATTCGGCATAGTTTTTGTTTTGCCACAACAACATACCGCTCATAAAATCCTGCTCCACATTACCAGAGTAAGGCATGATCGGTGCACCAGCTACCGTACCCGCAGGTGCCGCACCAGCTGGTGTTGTTGCCGCGCCAGCTTCTTTACCCGAATCACTTAATAGCATGGTCGCACCCGCGCCTAATAATGCGCCTGCCGCCATACCACCCACGATACCGCCCATGCCACTACTTGCGGCTGGTGCTGGTGCGGCGGCAGGCGCAGGACTTGCAGGTGCTGAACTGTGCGTTGATGCTGGTGTTGCAGGCGCAGCGGTATTATTCTGCGGTACGTTTTTACCAATCGTCGGACCAGAAGAGGGCGAAGAATAAGCTGGTGCTGGAGACGACGGTGCATGCGATGGTGCAGGCTTACTGTAAGAAGGGAAACTTGGCTTTGCTGTTAACGTACCTGCCTGTGCTGTCGAAACAGAAGCCAATAAACCAATCAATAATGCTTTTTTCATAGCAACTCCTTGTTGAGTAGGGAAAAAGAAATCACCAAGTGACAAGTCAACACTATACCACAAGCCTGCACGCGCTACCAACAAAGTCATAAAATTATTTTATGCTAGGGTGTATTCAATAATGTACGCCAACTTGTTTGTTCCTAACAAATCATTCCATTGCCCTGCTAGTACCGTTCCATCAGCACTATTTGCCACGGCAACCCCAAGATAGTCCTGCTTATTGGTCGCATAACTCTCTGGCTTATCAGTCCAATGGGTATCCGTTAACTCAATTGTTGTCTTATCTGACCACTGCCAAACGGTTTCTGTGGTTGCATCGTTTCCACTGGTCCAGATATAGGGTGCATCAGCACCATCTTTGGCTGTGGTCGTCAGTTTACTCAAAAAGGGTTGCAAGAACTCCATAATATTGTCTTGTTCTGCCTGTGAGTTGATAGACAATAAAGCCCCTTTGACAGTGGTATTGGTATTCACATCAAAATAGGTCATTTTCTCAGCATTGACTTTAGCCGTTGCCCAAATGGTGGGGGTCAGCACCAAATCATACACACTATTTCCCATTTGAACCCTCAAGCTGGCAATCATGCCATCAGCATTCAAGTCAGTAGATAACTTTTCCTCGTATGTACTTAACTGCGTAGCATCAGGGACTGCTTTTTTGCCAATAATCCCTGTATCCTGATTGAAAAAATACTTGGAATAGGTTGTTTTCGTTTTAATCGTTGTTGCCAATATTAGGTCAATACCACTCGCTGCATCTTCCATGGCAATCATACTGGTGTTTGCTAACAGACTCCAATTCACCGTTTTACTGGCTTTAAGATCGACCATGCTACTGGGTTTATCGCCCACCTCTAGCCCTTTCTCAGCTAAGACATATACGCCTGTCGCCATCTGATACAAGCCCCAACTGCCACTGGCAACAGAAACACTGGTAATCACATTACCAACATGACCATCGGCAGTAATATCCTGATTGATCACTGACTCCTTCGCTAGCACATCCGTAAGACTTAATAGCTTTACTTTCGCGGTAGTCGCGTTCCCTGTGTTATTATCAAAAGTCCATTGTGAGTAAATGATTCCTGTCGTACTTGTCTTACTGGTAATGACATCAGTTGTCGCACCATATTCATCAATGGCTACCACAAACTCACCCACTGTTGGCTGCCAAAGCTTTGAGCCTTTAAGGTCTTTTAAGGAAATGTCTAACATCGGCATGGCACCAACCGTCAAGCCTTTTGCGGATAAGATATATTTGCCCTCAGTGGTAATGTATAAGCCAAGCGTTTCATCCGCGTCAAACACAGCCAACACCTTAGGATAAACGCCAGCACTAGCGATAGAACCTATCTGATCGTTGAACTTAACCACATCAATCGAACCATTCACTGCGCTCGATACGGAACTACTATTACCCCCATAATAGGCATCTCCCCAAGTCACCACACTGCCATCAGCTTTTAAGGCGGCAAAAGCACTGCTGGAATCATTACCTGTTGAATAGATTTCGATCACATCCTTCAACTGACTCGCCACTGATGAACTATCACCGCCACCAGCAATATTCCCCCAAGTCACCACACTGCCATCATACTTCAAAGCAGCAAATGCCGTATCCGTTGCATAAATGGCTTTCACACCAACGAGTTTAGTCCCCACAGAACTGCTGTCGCCACCATAGAAGGTATTGCCCCAAGTTACGACTGTACCATCGGTTTTCAAGGCTGCAAAAGCGTGTTGGTTAGCATAGACCTTGTTCACACTGTTCAACGCACTCGCCACCAAACTGGCATTGCCTCCCGTTTTGCTATTTCCCCAAGTCACCACACTACCATCCGTTTTTAAGACAGCAAAAGCAGAGCTTGATGCGACCACTTCTTTCACATTGATAAGCTGACTCTGCACACTGGTGGCATTCCCCCCCGACAGTGCATCCCCCCACACCACGGCTGTGCCATTCTTTTTCAAAGCAACAAAAGCGGCATCATTAGCAAAAATCTGCTTGATATTGGTTAATTGAGCTTTAAAACTACTGCTATTTCCTGCATCACTCCCTCCCCAAGTCACCACACTGCCATCAGCCTTTAGCGCAGCAAAGTCCTGCTTAGTCGCGATTAGCTGTTTTACACTCACAAGACTATTGGTCACCGCGCTACTATTACCACCTGCAAGAGCATCCCCCCAAGTCACCACACTGCCATTTTTCTTTAAAGCGGCAAAAGCGGTTTCAGAAGCGGTAATACTGGCAACAGAGACCAATTGACTCGCTACTGACGCATAACTAAATCCACCAGAATATGTCACAATACTGGCATCACCGCCAGACTTTGCATCCCCCCAAGTGACCACACTACCATCCGTTTTAACGACAGCAAAAGCACCACTGTTGGCATACACATTTTTAACGCCAGAAGTTAACTTGTCTGCCACAGAGGTATAACTATAGCTCCCATTATAATAGGCAACACTGCTATTGCCACCATAGACACTTGATCCCCAAGTCACCACACTGCCATCGGTTTTTAAGGCGACAAACGCACCATAATTTGAATAAATCCCTTTAATCCCCGTGAGCTGACCTGCAACCCCACTGGCATCTCCACCATAACTGCTATGCCCCCAAGTTACGACACTAGCATCAGCACGCAATACAGCAAAAGCATATAAATTTTTGTATTTACTTTGGGTAACAGACATAACAAACCTCTACTTTTTGTTACAAAAAACTTTTTGTAACTATTCTTATCGGCTATCAAGAAAAAACATTGAGCATAATTTTCATTTCTTTGAGTTCATAGAACTGATACGCAGAATCATGATCATCAAGTTAACCATTTATTCAATCAAATATAGCCCAATTTTTAGGACATGAGTCTATTTTTACAAGACTCGTTAGCACATCATTTACCTCGAACTTTTCTATTTTCTCCACCGAATGCGACAAAGATTTGTTAAAATCGTTCCATTGTTGTAATCATTGTATTAGGAATCAGTCATGCCAGGATTTGAATGGATTGGTGCAGAAGAGAAAGCAGAAGTCAATTTGGTGTTAGACCAAGGATTTATTTTTCGTTATAACTTTGATGGCGCACGTAATGGTGTTTGGAAAGCGCGAG
>CAZLOM010000016.1:9754-22498 GCA_964561185.1 uncultured Piscirickettsiaceae bacterium | reverse complement strand
ACACTCAATCCAACAACAAAAGAAAAGGATTATAGTTTAGCAAGAATGGTGCTAATAAGGGTGGAGATCAACAAAAGTTTATCATTTGGCAGTATCGCTGAAATGAATCGTGATGATTATGCCAACAATCCACGACGATGATGCAACTGCACGCTAGGCATTTTTTCTTGTAGAGCTTGCGACAGGGCTTGCAAGGTTTGGTCAATCAGCAATTCCTTACTGGCATTTTGTCGGAGCAGTTTTTGCGCGTGCCAGCACAAGCGAATGATTGGCAAACAATGATCTCGCTCCTCTTGTAAGCCAACATAACATTGCGCTGACAAGAGGGTAAAAAAACGCTCTGGGTCTTCGTTTGCCCATTGGGTGAAGTTATGTGAGATGCTGCGTTGCTGAATGCTTTCTTGCCACAGTTTTTGCCAAGCACGCCAAGCGGTTAAGCCTTGTCCTGCCAGCCAATCACGCGCCGTTAATGGAGCCTGATGATGTAGGGTGAGCGCAAATTTGCACTCCTCATCAGAGACTGGCAGTTGTTGCTTCAACCATGCCACGGCAACTTCGGTCGTCGGTGGCGTGATGGTCCATTGTTGACAGCGACTGAGAATGGTCGGCAGTAGTTTACCAGCACGTTGTGCTGTCAGCAAAAAACGAACCCCTTCAGGCGGCTCTTCTAGGGTTTTCAGTAAGCTGTTTGCCGCAGAGCTATTCATTAGCTCTAGTTCTTCAATCACCACCCAACGCCCTAACAGACCATGCGCCGTTTGTTGCGTCCAGTGAATGAGTGAGCGAATTTGCTCAACGCTGATGTCACGTTTTCCTTCAAGCCTGCTGATGCGCAACACATCAGGATGGTCAAGGAGTTGTTGCGTTTGTAAGTGGTGTTGGAGTAGCGCGTCAATCAGCTCCCCTTGCCCTAAACCCTCAGCCCCCAACAACAAAAAGGCATGACCGCGTTGATTGCTTTCTAACTGCTGATAAGTCGTGATGAGCCAAGGGTAGAGGGTCATCACTGTGCAAACCTTTGCGCCAAGCAAGCGATGACTTCTGCTTGTACCTCGGCTTGTGTTTGACTGGCATCAATGACCTTGATTCGTTCTGGTTCTGCTCGCGCTCGTGCCAAATAAGCCGAGCGGACAGCCTCGAAAAACACCATCTGTTCTTCCTCAAACCGTGTTTGCGCTTCGCCGCGCCCCGACACCCGCGCTTTGCCTAGGGCAACAGGCAGGTCAAGCAGAAGCGTTAAGCTAGGCGCGAAATTACCCAAAGCCCAGTCATGCAGGCTGGCGATTCTAGCCATATCCATGCCTCGACCTCCACCCTGATAGGCATAGCTGGCATCATAAAAGCGATCACTCACCACCCACACCCCCTGTTGTAATAACGGCTGAATGTGCGTTTTAACGTGCTGGTTACGTGCGGCAACCATGAGCAGAAGTTCGGTATCGGTATCTATTTTTTCTTCACGAGGGGTTAACAACAGATCACGAAGTGCTTCTGCCAAGGGCGTACCCCCCGGTTCTCGGGTGAGCTGACAGCGATAACCTTGTGCGTTAATCCAGTCGGCAATGGTTTGCATGACGCTGGTTTTTCCAGCACCATCCATACCTTCAATACTGATAAAGGGCGCGATTAAGGGAGGTGTCATGGTGTCTTTTTACCTAGTTGATACTGTTGAACCGCGGCATTATGGTCATCAAGATTGTCCGAAAAATAATGCATGCCGTTACCTTTTGCTACAAAGTATAGCGCATTTGAGTTGGCAGGATGTAGTACCGCGTACAAAGATTCCGCACTTGCCAGCGCGATGGGCGTTGGCGGTAAGCCCTTATGGACGTAAGTGTTGTAAGGCGAAGGGTCAGACAAGTCTTTCTTGCGGATATTGCCATCGAAACGACTGCCTAAGCCGTAAATGACGGTTGGATCCATCTGCAAGGGCATGTTCTTTTGCAATCGATTGACGACAACCGCGGCAATCAGCGGACGTTCCTCTGGCTTACCTGTTTCTTTTTCAACAATAGAGGCGGCAATTAAGGCTTCCATTGGGGTTTTGAAAGGCAGGTTGGCTTGACGTTTGCCCCATTCCTTTTTGAAGAAATCGAGTAAGGCATGATTGGCGCGAAGATAAAAATCCGACTCAGAGCTACCCGCACGAACAAAATAGGTGTCAGGCAAAAACGCGCCCTCTGGACGATCTGCTAACTTAAGAAGCTTACGTACCGCCTCTATGTCTTGATCAGCAAAATCGCGCTTGATTTTGGGGTTCTCTTGCACCAGTTTGATCACATCTTGTGTGCGCATCCCTTCAATGATGGTAATGCTGTATTGCACTTCACTGTCTTTAGAAAGGTGTTCGATCAGCTCTTCATAATTCCAGCGGGTATCAATACGAAAATCGCCTGCACGAATATGCGCCCCTGAGCCTGACAGACGAACGACCCCTGAAAAAACCAAAGGAGAATCTAACAATCCCGCTTCATTCAGTTGTTTGCCCAGTCCGCTGATGCTGGTGCCAGCGGTAATGGTAATAACTGTTTGAGTCGCTCGCTCACTGATGGGGGCATTCGCTGTGGCAAAGAACCATTGCAACACCCCAAAAAAGACCATAAAGATCATCGCAACCCAAAGGGTCGCTTTACGTAACCACACCAGCTTAACTCCTAAAAACTTGCTACACAGGTCGTGTTAACAACAGATTAAGCAAGCATTATACCCATCAGGGGGCGAATCGTGCAATAACGACTTATTTCAGCGGTTAGCGTAGGGTGACTAATTCCTCTGCAATGCTAGGATGTACGGCGATGGTGTGATCAAAGTCAGCTTTAGTCGCGCCCATCCCCATGGCAATGGCAAAACCTTGAATGCCCTCGTCAGAGCCTTCCCCTAACCAGTGTACGCCCACCACTTCTTCACGTTCACCCACGCAGACAAGTTTGACGTGAACGGGCATTGGGTGAAGGCTCATTAAATGACGCATGGGCGTAAATTTACCGCTATAAACCTTAACTTGATCATCGCCATACTGCGCACGAGCCGTGGCTTCGGTTAAGCCAATCATGGCTAAAGGCGGGTGCGTAAAGACAACGGTAGCAACGTATTTATTGTCCAGTTTGCGCCCAGACTTACCGCCCCAAATACGGTCAGCCAAACGACGACCCGCGGCAATCGCCACAGGGGTGAGAGCCAATTGTCCCGTGGCATCACCAATGGCAAAGATACCCTCTTGTGAGGTTGCTTGCCATTCATCAATACGGATGTAACCACGCGCGTCAGTTTCGATGCCTGCGGTGTCCAAACCAAGATTGGCTGTCGCAGGCTTGCGTCCCACTGCCCAAATCACCGCGTCTGCTGTCCAAGATTGCTCACCTTCGGCTGACACACGGATACCTGCATCGGTGCGACTTAATCCTTGTACTTTTACGCCACCATGAAAGGCAATGCCTTCTTTTGCTAAGACTTCTACAAAGGTGTTGCGAATATCTGCGTCAAATGCAGGTAAGGGTTGATCAATCATGTCCACCAAGGTGACATCCACGCCAAAGGCTTTCATGGCACTGGCAAGCTCAACCCCAATATAACCGCTACCAATTAAGATGACAGACTGAGGAAGCGTTTCCCATTTGAACACATCATCAGAAGTTTGTCCGAGTTCAGCACCAGAAACGGGAGGCACAATCGGCTGACTTCCTGGAGATAAGACCAGACGTTCTGCTTGGTAAACCTGTCCATTGACCGATACTTGTCGGTTGGCTAACAAGGTAGCATCGCCTTGAAGGCGAACAATGCCTTTGTCCGCTAAGTAGCCCGCATACCAGTCGGTAATGCCTGTTAAATAATCAGCGCGACGCTTGACGAAAGCTGGGTAATCAAAGGTAAAACTAAAATCTTTTCCTGTTGTGGCAGAAAACCCCCAACCACTGGCATCTTTCAGAGCTTGTGCATGACTTGCCGCATACCACCAGACTTTTTTGGGCACACAACCACGATTAACACAAGCACCACCAATACGCTCACGCTCGATGAGTAGAACCTTGGCACCATATTCAGCGGCACGTTCAGCAACGGATAATCCACCAGAGCCACCGCCAACAACGATGAGATCAAAATCAGTATTTAGGGCTGTGTTTGTCATGATATGCTCCATCTAAAAGGAAAAGGATGAGTAACCTTGGTAATGGTTAACCTAAAACCGTCGGTAAAATCAAAAAGGTCATCAGAGGACTGCGCTGACGGCAAGTCATCAAGATCACGTTTTTGATCTTTGCTAACAGGGAAGTGTAAAAAGTGAGCAAGCGGATTAGGCTAAAAACAATCGGCGTGGTAGAAAAATACCTAAACAGTTTCACAAGGAAACCCTAGCACTTGCTCGTCAAGATAGGAGGTTGTCATCTGGGTTGATGGCTCAACCCGTTACAAAGCGGTTAAACTTTGCCGTTAGCTTTCATCCAAGCTTCTAGGTCATCACTACCACCAATGTGTTTACCATCAATAAACACCTGTGGTACGGTTTCACGACCAGAAACGGCACGTAAGCCACGTAAGCCAAGGTCTTCAAGCTTCACTTCTTTGAAGCGGTATCCAGCATCTTCCAACATGGTTTTCGCCTTGAAGCAGAAAGGACAAACGTCACGAGAAATGATCATTACGTCCGCTGGTAATTTAACCTCAGGATTGAGATATTGTAACATAGTTACCGCGTCAGATACTTCAAATGGATCGCCATCTTTCACGGGTTCGATAAACATTTTGGTAATTGTACCATCTTTTACCAACATGGAATAACGCCATGAGCGTTTGCCAAAGCCTAAGTTGTTCTTGTCAACCAATAAGCCCATGGCTTCAGTAAATTCGCCATTACCATCTGGTAACATTTTAACATGCTCAACACCTTGATCTTCTGCCCAAGCATTCATGACAAAAGTATCATTGACGCTTAAACAATAAATCTCGTCAACCCCTTCCGCTGTGAACAAATCTGCCAACTCTTCATAACGAGGTAAGTGAGTAGAAGAGCAAGTTGGGGTGTAAGCACCTGGTAAAGAGAATACTGCGACAGTTTTGCCTTTGAATACGTCAGCAGTGGTTACGTCAACCCATTGGTGACCTTGACGCGTACGGAAAGTAACATTTGGTACTTGTTGACCAGTCATGTCTTTGAATTGCATAGCGACTCCTTGGTTATGCGTAAGAGGTAAAGTGATCGGTTAATTGTAGTCTACTTGACCCAGTTTTGTTGCAGGGTTTTTTGTTATTTTTTGTTATGGTTATGTGTTTTTATTTGTGTTGTTGCAATTGTGCCCCAATCATCCATGCCGTTTTGTCATGGTCTGCGGCACGTGCAGTCAGCAAATCGGCAGTAACGCGATCGCCTAACTCATCTGCCATATTCGCAAAAGAGACCAGTGATGCGGAAATAGATTGGTGGTCGGCTAATAAGTCTGTCAGCATTTGTGACGCGGTAATTGCATCGGGATCAGGCAGGTTACTGGCATCTGCAAAGTAAGCAATACCTCCATCGACTTTGCTACCCAGCTGACGAATACGCTCGGCAATGTCATCAACAGCAATGAACAGGGCTTCATATTGCGTTTGAAACTGAGTGTGCAGTGAAGCAAACTGATTTCCCGTAACATTCCAATGATACAAGTGTGTTTTGATCATTAGTGCGTAGGTATCGGCTAGGGCTTGTTGCAGTCCTGCTTGAATCGTGTCGCTCATGATGAAGACTCCTTTAGCGTGGGTGATGGGCTTATCTTAAAAGAGCACGCCTATTTTGTCTAATGAAAGTTTTTTTAATTTTTGATCGTTTTTTTCGATGATTATTTCGGTTTCCATTGGGTTTTTCGATGATTCGCTTCGCTGATCATGGCACTCACGCCTGCTTCAACCAGACTAGGCTCTCCCAAACAACCTAGCTCGATGTGTCGTGAGCCATCTTCACCAAGGTGTGGCAGGCTATACAATTTAAGCTCAGGAAAATTCCGCTCAAACTGCTCCATCCAAGTCACCCACAGCGATTCAGATTCTTGTTCAATAATAATGGCTTTAACCGTCTGAAGATGACCGCGAACCTGTGGATAATGCGTGTCCAGCACCCAACGCATCATGGGCCAAGACATTTGTGGAAATCCCGGCATAAAATGATGATGCTGAATGCTAAAGCCTGCCACACGGTTGACGGGATTGGGAATCAAGGTGCTTCCTTGTGGAATATCTGCCATCTGAACGCGAATAGGGTAAGCTCCCTCACCAAATTGTGCTTCTATTTCAGCAACGGCTTGAAGATTTCTTTCTAAAGGAATAGCTAAGGCTGAGGCAACGGCTTGACGTGTTTTATCGTCGGGTGTTGCACCGATGCCACCAAAAGAAAAGGTGATACTGTTGGTGCGAGAAAAACTATATTTGAACACTTCTGTTAAGGCTCTTGCGTCATCTCCAGTGTAGGTAACGCTGGTTGGCGTGAGGTTGCGCTCGGCAAGTAATTCGCGCACAAATGCAAAGTGCTTGTCTTCTCGTCTGCCAGAGAGTATTTCATCTCCAATGATAATGATGTGAATCTTAGGGAGCCTGTTATTCATGGCTGATCTCTTTTGGTTGAGGGTAGGCAGTGACCGTTCCCACAAGCACCATCGGTTTGGTGAAAAAAGCGGTGTAGAAAAATTGCCACACCAATGGTTATGGTCACAAGAATAAGGGTTTGCCACCAAAGCATAAGATTGACCTGTTGTTAATCTGTTTAGCCGCTCAGTTTAGCACAAAGCCCCCCCAAAAAACCGCTAAAAAATTTGACTTTTTGTTTGGTTTTGAGAAGGCTATATGTGCCAATTTAGGCGAAAACGCTTTTACTGTTTCACGCAATCCTAGATCAAATAAGGCGAGCGTTAGCTTTTTACGCTAACATCACCAATTATCAACAGATTTCGTCTTCTAATCTGATAAAATACCGCATTGAATTGTTTTTTATCATTTTGGTTAGGTGACGCTATGACTACTTCTCCGCAAGACAATAATTCTGCAACCAATACGCTCTGGGGTGGACGTTTTTCCGAGGCTGTGGATGCCTTTGTTGAGGCTTTTACGGCTTCGGTAACTTTTGATCAACGCATGTATCGTCAAGACATTGCAGGTTCTATCGCTCATGCTACCATGTTGGCTAAGGTTGGTGTATTAACCAACGAAGAGCGTGATTTGATTATCACTGGCTTAGGCAAGGTCAAAGAAAAAATCGAAGCGGGTAAGTTTGATTGGTCAATCAAACGCGAAGATGTGCATATGAACATTGAGTCTGAATTAACCGATGCCATTGGTTATGTCGGCAAGAAGTTACACACAGGACGTAGCCGTAATGATCAGGTGGCAACCGATATTCGTCTGTATTTGCGTGATGCGATTGATCAAATTCAGGCAGAAATTCGTCGCTTACAAACGGGATTGGTTGGTTTGGCTGAACGTGAAGCCGAAACGATTATGCCGGGATTTACGCATTTGCAAACGGCACAACCCATTACCTTTGGTCATCATATACTCGCATGGACAGAAATGCTCGAACGTGATCATGAACGATTAAAAGATTGTCGTAAACGTACCAACAGTTTACCGCTTGGCGCGGCGGCTTTGGCAGGAACCACCTATCCGATTGACCGTCAACATACCGCACATTTATTAGGCTTTGAACGGGTTTGTCAAAACTCATTAGATGCCGTATCTGATCGTGATTTTGCGATTGAATTTACCAGTTCAGCCAGCATTTTAATGATGCACTTGTCACGTTTCAGTGAAGAGTTGATTTTATGGACATCGGCGCAGTTTCAATTCATTCATTTGCCTGATCGCTTCTGCACAGGTTCAAGCATCATGCCACAGAAAAAGAACCCTGACGTACCAGAATTAGTACGTGGTAAATCTGGGCGTGTGTTTGGGCATTTGATGGCATTATTGACCCTTATGAAAGGTCAACCCTTGGCTTACAACAAAGACAATCAAGAAGACAAAGAGCCCTTATTTGATACCATTGATACCGTGATGGGCAGTTTACGCGCTTTTGCTGACATGATGCCTGCGGTTGAGGTTCGTCGTGAAACGACCCGTTCTGCCGCATTCAAAGGCTTTGCAACCGCAACAGACTTAGCCGATTATTTGGTTAAACAAGGCACGCCTTTCCGTGACGCGCATGAAATGGTAGGTAAGGCTGTCGGTTATGGCGTTTCTCAGGGTAAGGATTTGTCTGAAATGTCATTGCAAGAGTTACAGGTATTTGCCCCTAGCGTAACCGAATCAGTGTTTGAGGTCTTGACCCTAGAAGGTTCTGTTTCTGCGCGTGATCATTTGGGTGGAACCGCACCGAATCAAGTCAAAATTCAAGTCAAGCGTTGGCAAGGGGTGCTTGGTATGAGTGACTTTGTTACGCCTAAATTAAGAAGCGGATTTTAAGAAATGGCGTTACCTTCTCGTCGTTTAAGTATTGCTCCCATGATGGCGGTCACTGATCGCCATTTTCGTTATTTTTTACGTCTTTTGTCTAAGCAGACGTGGTTATACACCGAAATGGTGGTCGATCAAGCCTTGATTCATGGCGATAAACAACGTTTTTTACGCTATGACGATAGCGAGCATCCGATTGCCTTACAGCTTGGTGGCTCTAATCCTTCGCAATTAGCGCAATGCACCAAGTGGGCTGAGGAGTGGGGTTATGATGAAGTTAATCTCAATGTCGGCTGTCCTTCTGATCGCGTGCAAAGCGGACAGATCGGGGCTTGTTTGATGGCAGTTCCTCAAATTGTTGCTGATGCGGTGCATGCCATGCAGTCGCAGGTGAAGATTCCTGTAACGGTTAAATCACGTATTGGGATTGATGACAAAGATAGCTTTGAAGAGCTCTGTAGCTTCATTGAAACCATTGCTCAAACAGGCTGTAAGACTTTTATTATCCATGCGCGTAAAGCCTGGTTAAAAGGATTAAGCCCTAAAGAGAATCGTCATAAACCGCCCATTTGTTGGTCGGTGGTGCATCAGGTAAAACAGGTGTTCCCCCACCTTGAGATTATTATCAATGGTGACATTAAGTCCTTAGAACAAGGCTTGGTGCATCTTGATGACTATGAGGGCTTGCCTGCGGTAGATGGCGTGATGCTGGGACGCTTGATTATGGACGATCCTTGGGCATTGCATTGTGCGGATAGTTTGTACTACGGTTTATCAGATCCAACAGATGATTTGCACGAGGTATTGGCGTTATATGAGCCTTATTTAGTACAGGCTATGTCAGAAGGAGTGCCTTTTGGCTTAATGGTACAGCATTTGTTGGCGTTGTTTCATGGACAACGTGGTGCAAAACAATGGCGACGTTATTTAACCGCAGAAATGTATCAAGAAGGGGCAGGGATAGAAGTTTTGCGTCAGGCAAAAAAGTTGGTAGGTGAATTGCCTGTCTATCAACTATAAATCTTTATATTAGTGGTGATAGTAATAGGCTTTGTGGATATGTGGATTATTAGAATTTATTTAATTCATATTATTATGCGCTTTTTCCCTGTGGATAACTTTTGTATAGTCTTGTGGGTTCCTCTGTGGATGAATGTGGATAATTTAGAGTTTTCCTAAAAATTAGCTTGGTTATTCACACTTATCCACAGCTTTTCACTGACTTTTCCACAAGCAGTGGTAACAGGAGGGAGTGTTTTTTGCGGAAAAAAGCGATAGATAAGTGAAATATCTTGCTGTTCGTTGGTTATTGGTGATAGAATCTACCCTATAACAAAAATTTATTGTGTGCTAAAAAGTGATGCTTTCCTAGCGACTCCTTTTTGGTATGCTGTCCGCGCACAGAGTGATACTTTTTAATCTTCCTAGTTAAAGGTATTGCTATGAAAACTATGGTCTTTTTCTCTTTGGTCTGCGGTATATCTGTAGGCTTGTCTGGTTGTGGACATCACGTGATTTATCAGCAAGTGGTGAAAACAGAAACAAGTGTCAATACGGCTTCCTCCTCTGTAGAGCAAACAGGGCTTTCTCCCGCGCCAGTCATGGTGAATCATCGCGCCCAGAGTCCACATTTACGTGGTGTGATGTTGCAACAATACAGTTCAACGGGTGCATCAGTCCCCGCAGGGCAGGTTCGTGCCATGATTACCCCACAACAACAGAAAACCCTTATGATGGTGCCTGTGAGCGCCTTAAATCATCAAGGGGTGGTTTATCAGTCGGTGCAAAACGTGCCAATGGTTCGCATTCCTGTCATGGCATTGCCTGCGCAAGCACTTCAGCAACAACAAGTCATGATGGGGTATTCTCAGCAAGCGCATCAAACACTGGAGTCTCGTATCAAAAGTGGTGAGTTAGACCATCTTAAAGCAACACCCTCTTTTGAGGTTACTGAGCGAGAGGGGGAGTCGTTGGGGGAGTAAGGTTCTGAATAATATAACATTAAGCACATAAAGTGATACGCTGTGTTCATTTTTTTGAAAAAGGTATTACGATGAAAAAAACAATTACGAAAGCTTCTTTGATCGGTTTAGCGGTTGTCTTATCTGGATGTTCGTCAACAGATAACTGTCGGGGGAGTTCTAATATGAAGGGCTGTGGAACCTTAACCTACGCGCAGGTGCCAGCGGTTAGGATTCCTGCTGTGGTGATGCCCACGGGTGGCTGTGCTGTGGGAGGATGTGGCAGACCTGTACGCAGTCGTTATGTGGAGCCTGTTTACGCTGAGCCAAGAATTGAGATGCGTGAATCTATTTATCCGAAAACCTACGAAACCTATTGTGCGCCAAGAATGTAGTATCGGTTCATGAGGCGTAAGTCAACAGGCGCAAGTCAATAGAAAGTTAATGAATTTCATTAACTTTCTTCAGGTGCATTGGGGTGAACTCGCCGTTTCTCAATCACGTAAACAACTCGCTGGTGTACAACCCGAACGGTTGTCATGCAGTTCCAACGCGCCAGTGAGTTGCTTAATATCGGTATAACCATAACGCTTCATGTAGGCTTGAATCCCCTTAACGATTGTATCAGCAATCAAAGGATCTTTCGCTAAGGCTGTTCCTACTCCAATTAGGCTTGCCCCCGCAAGCAAGAACTCAATCGCATCTTCCGCATTACTAATACCACCTTGCCCAATCACAGGAATATCATGCGCCTTTGCAACCTGATAGATGTTGTGAACCGCTAACAAGGCAATCGGTTTAATCGCTGGACCAGATAAGCCGCCTTGATTGTTACCCAAACGTGGTTTACGGGTATGAATATCAATCGCCATCGCACTGACCGTATTGATTGCAGACAAGGCATTCGCACCTGCTTCGATGCAACGTCTGGCACTTTGCGCAATACTGGTTTGATTGGGTGACAGTTTGACAATCAAGGGCTTGGTGGTTACGGCACGACAAGCCTCAACCACTTGAGCCGATAGATCAGGATCATTACCAAATGCCGCTCCGCCTTTTTTCACATTGGGACAAGAGATGTTGATTTCAATGGCAGGAACAGGCGTTTGATCGAATGCTTGCGCTAATAAGCGATATTCATCAATCGAAAAACCAGAAATGTTGGGAATGAAATGCGGTTGACCATCCCACTTGAGTTTCGGCAGTAGGTCACGAATCACGCTTTCTGCTCCTGGATTTTGCAGGCCAATCGCATTCATCAAGCCTAAGGGAGTTTCCACCACACGGTCAACAGGATTACCCAATCGTGCTTGCTCAGTGGTTCCTTTCAAAAAAACAGCCCCCACATTGCGATAGTTGAAACCTGAGACTTTCAAGTATTCCGTGCCATACCCAGCATTACCAGAGAGCAAACATAAAGGGGATTGAAAGGTTAAGCCAAAAGCAGAAGTAGAGAGTGACACGGTAGGTTCCTTGTGTTTCATGTAAACAATAATTGAGTTTTCGCTTGCGCTTTGAGTGTGTCCGAGAGTCTAAAATTGACACTGGCTAAGGCATCTAGCAAAGCCAAAGCCGCATCTGGCGATATAAATCCCCGTTGTGTATTGATAATAATCAGCCCAATCGTACCAAAAATAGCCACGCCTTGATGTTGTGCAATTTTTCGTCCTTTCTTTTCATCGATCAATAGTGGTAATTTCAATCGGCTGGCTAAAGCAATCGCCTGTGCTTCTCCTGCATCTAATACCAGTAAATCGGGGGTTATTTCTTGCGTCAACACAGGCTCTATCTGAAAAAAACTGGGTAATACCACAGCTTCTTTTAGCGTCAGTTCTTCGTACACAATGTGGGGAATAACAACACGTTCAAACACATTAGACAATAAAGAAAACTGGTCTAATTTGGACAACACAATCAAAGCCGTTGTGTCGGAAACAACTGTTGATTTCATAATTGCGCAAGCGTACCCAATTCATCGTTAAGATGATAATCGGCAACCGCCACGCCCAGCTTATTCAACAATTGCATGGTATCACTTTTGCTTAACTTGAGCAGTTCTCCGAGTTTGCCAAGGCTAATCATGCCTGCCTCATATGCTTTAAGAGAGATAGATTCTCGCAAGCCACCATCTAAAATATGACTGTCAAAACACACCGATATGCCTAAGGGATGCCCGCCCTTAGTAATGATGGTGTAGTCTTCGTGGGCAATGCTGTTGATCAATACCGCTGGGTTGCGTTGAATTTCTTTGAGACCTAATGTTTGCATCACTTTCTCCAAGGTCGATTGTATTGGCTTATTATAGCAGTTGACCTAAATATTCCACTTAATCTCTTTCACTTGTGGCGTTAACTGTTCTTCCGTTTGC
>CAZLOM010000016.1:0-9654 GCA_964561185.1 uncultured Piscirickettsiaceae bacterium | reverse complement strand
CTAAATATTCCACTTAATCTCTTTCACTTGTGGCGTTAACTGTTCTTCCGTTTGCGGTACAATAGGTGAGCTGTCTTGTGCGTTTTGTTCAACAACCTCCATCATGGCTTTAGCAGTATCACGGAAAATCTGACTGATTCTGTCATCAGGATGCGCTTTTACGAAAGGCGTGCCTGTTTCGTCTTGTTGCTGAATGCGTGGGTCGAGCGGGAGTGAGCCTAAGAAAGGCACCAGATATTGCAAAGACATTAACTGTGCCCCATCGTGTCCGAAAAGGTGCGCTTCATGACCACACTGAGGACAAATGAACATATTCATGTTTTCGATGACCCCTAAGACAGGAATCTGCAATTGGTGCATCATCTTTAAGCCTTTTTTGGCATCTAAGAGGGCGAGCTCTTGTGGCGTTGAAACGATCACCGCTCCTGCAATTTTGGCTTGCTGGTTCAGGCTCAAATGTACGTCGCCTGTACCGGGGGGTAAATCGACAACCAGCACATCTAACTCAGACCATTGCGTCTCTTTAAGTAATTTCTCTAAGGCGCTGTTTAATTGCGCACCACGCCAAATCAAGGCTGAGTCTTCGCGCTGTAGATGAAACCCAATAGACATTAAGGCAATACCATGCGCCATAATGGGGGTCATTTTGCCATCCTGAGCAATGCTAGGGCGTGCATCGGCTACGCCAAATAACAGCGGTTGAGATGGACCGTAAAGGTCGGCATCGAGCAGACCAACCTTGTAGTCGAGTTGTTGCAAAGCCAAAGCAAGGTTAGCAGCAACGGTGGACTTTCCAACGCCACCCTTAGCAGAGGAAACGGCAATGATGTGTTTAACAGTATGTAATGGCATAGTAGGTTCTCAATGATTCATGAAGTAAGTCGAGTAAAGGATTCAGGATGATGCGCCATCAAATAGGCATCGGCTTCACTGGCGCGATTAAAGTTGTCTAATAGTGTCTGATCCCCTTGCCATGCCACTGAAATGGCTTGTTCTTGCGTTAGCCAACGAATGAATTTCTGTTGTCCCGACAGCAGATAGGCTTCGAGTGAGTGGAGATGGTGGCGTGATACCAAGCAAACCGCCGTATGCTTACCTGAGGCGTAGGTCAGCACCCGTGGCGCAAGTGAGTCGTCTGTTTGACTTGACTGCCATAACGGCTGAAACATCTGATCCGTCAGCAAAGGCATATCACAGGGCACGACAATCATCTGCTGATCTGGCGTTAAACTAGAAATAAGACAATGCAAGCCTGTCAGCGGTCCTTCGGGTAGGTCAGGGCGAGACTCGGGTATCAGCGGGTAAAGCAATTCCATTGCTTGCCAAGCCTCAGTTTGTTCAGGTCGAATGCAAATGCCCTGTACAGCAAGTCGGGTTTGTGCCAATACCTGCACGCCCATTGGTCGCCCATCAAACTGACTGAGGCATTTTGACCCTGTGTCGCCCCAACGTGACGAACGTCCACCTGCAATCACCCCAAGGCACAGCTCGGTAGGCAGAAAATCAGCGGTATTCGTTGCATCAGTAGGCATCACAGGTGACTCTCGAGATGGTGATTTAGCGAAGAAGATAAGTAAGTAATGGCACATTATAGGATATTTTTGCCCATCTGCTCTATGACTAGCGTAGAATCGGGGGATTATTTTTTTGATCAATGTTGATTAAGGAAGATTATTGTGTTCTCTGACGTTTCATCAGCGATTTTACCGCGTCGTGCTCAACTGCTGACCTACCCAAGTTTATCGCTGGCATTAAGCGGTGGTCAGGATTCGGTGGTGTTACTACATGCCTTGGTACAAGCCGATCTGCCGATTCGTGCGCTACACGTTCATCATGGTCTGCAAGCAGAGGCTGATGCGTGGGCAGACTTTTGTCTGGAACTGAGTCGGGGGATGGGGATTCCTTGTGAGGTCAAGCGCGTTCAGGTGGTTAAGCAGTCCCGACGTGGACTCGAAGACAGTGCCCGTTCAGCCAGATACGAGGCATTGTGGCAATTTATTTCCCCTTTTGGTGCATTACTTACGGCGCATCATCAGCGTGATCAGGCAGAAACCTTTTTGCTGAGACTGCTACGCGGTGCAGGCGTGAAAGGCTTATCGGGTATGCGTGAAATCAGTCACCACGACAGCAACCGACACTTGGTGCGTCCGTTATTATCGGTATCTCATCTCGCCATTGCTGACTATGCCCAAAAGCATGGCTTGACTTGGGTAGAAGACCCCAGCAATCAAGAGACAAACTTAAGACGTAACTACTTTCGCCACAAGGTGCTACCTTTGTTAACCCCACATCAGCCCGAGCAAGCCATTGGTCAACTGGCGCAAACCTGTGAGCATCTCGCGGAAGCCAGCGCACTCCTTGACATCATGGCACAAGAAGACTGGCAGAAAATAGCAACAAGAGACAAGGCTTGCGATCTTTCCGTGTGGCGTGCTTTGCCATGGGCGCGTGCCAAGCAGGTCTTGTCGTGGCGTTGGCAGGCATTGGGTGGTTCGGTATTGGCGCGAGGGCAATGGGAAGAGATCAAACATCAGTTTTACGCAACCTCTGCTCCAGACAGGCATCCTCAGTTTAGGTGGAAGGGCTTTTTCTTACAGCTAGGGGCTGGAGAATTATGGATATTGACCGATAAAGACTTATCTGTCATTGCCCCTGTGCCACTCACACAAACTTCACAAGCATGGGGAACTTGGGGTTTACTGACGATTCATGACCATGATCCTGAGGTCATGCAGGGATGGTATTGGCGAATGCGTCAGCAGGGTGATGCCGTTATCACTGAGCAGGGACACAAGCGTCTTAAGGAGTGGTTACAAAAGCATCCCACGATTCCGAATTGGCAAAAGCAACGTTGGCCAGTGTTATGTGACGCAGAGAATCAGCTAGTCACTTGGGCAGATTTGTCCAGTCATCCAACCTCTTTTTCTATTTCATTTGATCGGAAACAATAAGATTGCTTTTTTAGTGGCTTAATTTTTGCTTTATTGTTGTATTATACGTAGGATAAGGTTGTTAAAACGCTTGGTGTTTTAGCAATTTTGCGTACAAGGATTTTAGTCTTCGCGGACAATAAAAAAATAGGTGTGGAACAAAAAAACCAAGAAGATATGGTTAATAACTGAGGAGATAGTAAAAAATGGCAGCAAATGTCACTCAACAGGAGTATCGCTTACCCGAAGATTTGGTGATTTTATCCACCTCTGATTTGCAGGGAAATATTGTTGATTTTAATGGTGGTTTTCGTGATGCCTCGGGCTACAGCTCGTTAGAGTTAAAAGGTAAGCCTCATAGCATTTTGCGTCATCCCGATATGCCTAAAGCGGCTTTTCAAGACTTATGGAATACGGTATCTGATGGTCGCCCATGGTTCGGCATTGTTAAAAATCGTCGTAAGAATGGCGATCATTATTGGGTACAATCGAATGTAGCTCCGATTACGCAAAATGGTCAAATTACAGGTTATACCTCGGTGCGTTATCCTGCCACCCGTGAGCAGGTTGCCTACGCAGAACGTCTCTACGCTGATGTCAATGCTGGACGAGCACAGCTTACGCCAACACGGCAAGTCTCTGGTCATGCTACTGAGAAAGTGGCGGTATTGTTGGTTGCCTTTTTCGAAATTATTCCTTTGTTCTTAATGTCTTTTGGTTATGAATTGTCTTTCGGCGTATTGGCGGTTTCAACCTTAGTATCATTGGTTGCCTTAGGCTATTTTACGCGCGGTTTTTTCCAAGCCTTGAAGCCCAGTACTGATCATTCGCGAGCGATTGAGCAGTTAATGAATGGTCATTTTGATAAACCATTCAACAGTCATGATGGCTGGTGTGATGCGCTGAATCTTGTTCGTACGCGTGTGGGTGAAACCGCCGCACGCCAATATGATAACTTCCGCTCTGCGAGCGTGTTGGCTACTGCACTGGATGCGGCAAGCACCAATATTATGGTTGCCGATGCGAACTTTACCATTCAAAGCATTAACCGCTCTTTAAGTGAGATGTTTAAGCATCACGAAGCGACTTTTAAGAAAGTTCTGCCTCATTTCGATGCCAGCAAGATTGTTGGAAGCAACATGGATATTTTCCATAAGAACCCCAGCCATCAGCGTCAAATGATGGCTGGGTTAACACAACCTTGGACAGGTGAGTTATCTGTTGCTGGCTTAACCTTACGTTTAACCGCCGTGCCCATCATTCACAATGGTCATACATTAGGCTATGTGGTAGAGTGGTTCGACCGTACAGGTGAAGTTTTTGTTGAGGAACAAATCAATAAAGCCGTCACAGAAGCCATGCAGGGTATTTTGCATCGCCAGATTGATCATAGCCAAGTAACGGGCTTTTATAAAGAGTCTGCTGAGAAGATCAATCAGTTAATGAAATTGCTTGAGCGCGTGATGGGCAGTTTCTCTTATGCGGTAGGTGAGTTAGCCTTTTCGCGCATCAACAGTGAAATGAAAGGCAGTTATCAAGGGGCGTTTGGCGCAACGCAAAACGCAATCAATCTGGCATTTAGAAATCTGAATGAAACCATTGGTCAAGCGCAGTATTCTAGTCACGAGGTGAATACTGCCATGCAACAGCTGAGTGATGGGGTGAATCATTTTTCAGATCAAACCCAAAGCCAAGCGGCTGCCATTGAGCAAACCGCCGCCGCGATGACACAAATTCTATCGACGGTTAACAGCAATGCCGATAATGTGCGTCACGCACAAACCCTTGCCGAGGGCGTGAATAAGCGACTAGAGGGTGGTAATGCCGTCATGGTGCAAGCCTTGCAAGCGATGCAAAGAATCCATGACTCAGGCACCAAAATTGGCGACATTGTGACCTTGATTGATGCCATTGCTTTCCAAACCAACTTGCTCGCCCTGAATGCGGCAGTCGAAGCGGCGCGAGCGGGTGAGCATGGTCGTGGGTTTGCGGTGGTTGCCAGCGAAGTTCGTGCTTTAGCACAGAAATCAGCGGATGCGGCAAATGACATTAAACAGTTGATCGGTCAAAGTGTGGCGCAAATTTCTGATGGTACCAAATTGGTGGAGCAAACTTCGGGAGCTTTGGTGGACATTCGCGACTCGGTGCATGAAATGTCCGAAGTGGTTTATCAGATTACTTCTGCGTCAGATGAGCAGAAAAAAGGGATTGATGAAGTAAACAAAGCCATTGTGGTGATGGATGGTGTCGCTCAACAGTCTGCCGCCTTGGTTGAAGAAACGGCGGCTTCAGCGGTGCATGTTGCGAGCCAGATGAAAAACCTAAACGCGATGATTCAGCTCTTTCTGTTATCAGATGCAGGGATGCGCGTTGCTCAGCAAGGAAGAAGCTTATTGGCAGACATGAAGCAAGCGCATTTGAATTGGCGGATTCGCATGAACAACGTCATTCAAGGTAATGAAAAAATTGCTGATACGACAACCGTTAAGAACCATCATCTGTGTGCTTTAGGCAAGTGGCGTGATTCCGAAGGACGTAAGTTTGATTACTTACCAGAAATGCAAGCCCTAGATAAAGCGCATGAGGCTTTCCATCTGTTTGTCGCCGAAGCGGTTGAAACAGCCAATCGTCAAGATTATGATAAGGCGAATGAAATGATGGAAACAATTAATGGCATGTCGCAGAAAGTGGTTCATTTGCTAGATGATTTAGAAAAAGCGATGATGCGTGGTGGTGCTTCCTTCCATGATGATGGTCATCACCATCATTGACCGCGCGTATTTTGATGACAAAAACCCACCGCATTGGTGGGTTTTTTGTATTGACTTCTTGAGGCTAATCATTTTGTACATTATTTCATCCATAAGGAATAAACAATTTTTATGGTAGAATGAGAAGTATATTTGATAAGGGCAGCAGAAGCGTTATGGGTATTCAACTAGGTAGCCAAATTGAGTTTTATAATAAACTGCATCAAGAGTGGAAGAAGGTTAATGAGACCAGTCAGTTGTCTGATATTTTTGATCTTACCTTATCTTTTGTTGTTGAGGACTTGGGTTATCAACGTGCGCTGATTTTTGTGCATGATGACGCAAATGGTTTATTTCGCGTGAAAGCGCATCGTGGGTATGACGACCCCAAGCAAGTGCGGTTGTTAAGTATTGTCACGCTTCTTTTATCGGGCGACATCATTGAACATTTACGATTACGTGAAGATTTTATTATTCATTTACCCTCGCAACCGCATGAACTGGTTGCCTCATTGCTCAAAACGCTCGGCTTAACCGAAGCCAGCATCACCCTATTTGCGGGTAATGCCAATGTGCCTTTTGGGCTGGTGGTTGTTGGTAATGCTGAACCAACCGATCAAGCCGAGTTGTTTAGCCCTTGCTCGACGATTGCCTTGCGCAATTTGGTTGCCAATCTCTCTTATGCCACCAATAATGCCTTGTTTTATCAGTCGTGGCATAACGAACGCTTGCATCTTAAACAAAACATTGAGAAGCGCACCAAAGAGTTAAATGAACAAAAAGAAACCTTTGAGGGGATTTTTTACACCTCAAAAGATGGTATTGCCATTTTAGATGTGCATACCACTGCCTTCTTAGATGCCAATCCTGCCTATTTAGAAATGACTGAGTATTCGCGTGCTGAGTTATTAAGAACCAGTTGTATGGCTTTGACGCATCAAGATGATCGTTCAGCCAGTGCGGTGGTGATGCAAGATGTGTTGGAAAAAGGCTTTGTTAAAGATTTTGTCAAGCGGTGTCATACCAAGTCAGGGCAAGAAATTTCGGTGAATATGTCGGTTGTTTTAATGAGTGATCAGCAGAGGGTGTTGGTCTCTTCCAAAGACATGACTCAGCGGATTCAATTGGAAACGGCTCTGCGTGATGCCAAAGACCGCATTGAAGTTGCCCATAATCATACCCTCAGCTCTATCGAGTACGCCTCCTTAATCCAGACCTCATTATTACCTGAAGAACAAGTGTGGCAGTCTGTAGTGCGTGATTATTTCTTCCTGTGGCAACCCAAAGATGTGGTCGGAGGAGATATTTATTCAATCACGCAACTGCGCCATAAGGATGAATTGCTCATCATGTTGATTGATTGCACGGGGCATGGCGTTCCTGGGGCTTTTGTGACCATGTTGGTTAAGGCGATTGAGCAACAACTCTTAACCAAAATCAAGTTGATGGAAGACATCTTCAGTCCAGCAAGGTTGTTGTCTTCTTTTCACAAACAGCTCTTACGGATGTTGAAGTATGATGATCATGCGGTGATGAAGCACGTTGGCTTTGATGGTGCCATTGTGTGTTATAACGCGCAAGAAAAAACCCTGCGCTATGCTGGGGCACAGCTTCCTCTGTTCTACTACTACCCAGACCATGAGCCTTGTGTAATGGAAGTCATTAAGGGCGATCGGCAATCCATCGGACATCAAAAATTGCGAGAGGGTTTTCAGTTTTCTGATCACGTGATTCAGGTAGATGAACGCATTCGCTTTTATTTAACCACCGATGGTTATACCGATCAACTGGGTGGAGCGCAAGGAATCCCCCTTGGTAAGCGTAAATTCCAGCAAGCTTTATTGGATGGAAAACAGTCGATGGCAGAACAAGGTGATGGGTTGTTGGTCTTGCTCAAGCAGCACCAGCGTCATCAGGTTCAGACCGATGACATCTCTGTACTGGGGTTCGAGGTTGCCTAAGTGACAGGCTAGTCCTTCTCATTGCGGTTGATGGTATCAATCACAGGGAGTGGAAAGCGATTGAAGATGCTACAAAAGATTTCGGCTGTTTTTTGTGTGTCATATAGAGCACTGTGTGCTTGTTGATTGTCCCACGTAATGCCTGAGTGAATCGCGGTTTTTGCCAAGACCGTCTGTCCATAGACCAAGGCACCGAGTGTGACGCTGTCTAGGGTGCTAAACTGGTGAAACGGAAATTTGAGTTTATGACGATCCGCCGCCGCCTTAACGAACCCTAAATCAAAAAAGGCATTGTGTCCGCATAATATCGCACGGGTGCAACCTGTGTCCTTGATGCGTTTGTGAATGGGCGTAAAGATGCGCTCCAAGGCTGTTTTTTCTTCAATTGCCAATCTGAGCGGGCTATAAGGATCATAACCTAAGAAATCACGTGCCGCTTTTTCAATATTGGCTCCTGCGAAGGGTTTAATGTGCGCATGAACCGTTTCTCCTGGAATGAGCAGACCCTGATCATCAATGTCGAGAATTACCGCCGCTATTTCAAGGAGCGCGTCACTTTTGGCGTTAAAACCGCCTGTTTCTACGTCAACGACGACAGGTAGAAATCCGCGAACGCGGCGTGCTAGAGGGTGTTTGATATGTTTACTCATTCAGGGGATTATCCAATTTCTTTAGTAAAAACAGCCGAGCGACGCTGAAAATTATATAACTGGGCGCGTTTCTCGGGCAAAGTGGCAAGGTCGGTTTGCACAAAACCATGACGGATGAACCAGTGCATGGTGCGTGTGGTGAGCAGAAACAAGCGACGAAGCCCTTGTTTTTGAGCGCGTCTTTCAATGTCGGCTAAGAGTTTTTCACCCCGACCACCCCGACGATAGTCGGCTGAAATGGCAAAGGCGGCTAACTCAGCACACTGGTTTTCGGGGTAGGGATAAAGCGCGGCGCAACCAATGATCATGCCGTCACGTTCTACCACACTAAATAGGTCAATTTCCATTTCCAATTGTTCGCGTGGACGTTTCACCAATGAACCTTCTGCTTCGAGCGGTTCAAGCAGAGACAGAATCCCACCAATGTCGTCAATGGTGGCTTGACGCACCAAGTCATAATCATTTTGGTTGATCATAATGCCAACCCCATCTCGGCTGAAGAGTTCGAGTAGAAGCGCACCGTCTAGGCTACGGTCGAGCAGATGGACGCGATCGACCTCTTTTGCCGCCCGCAAGCAGGCTTGAAGCAAATTGTCGGTGTCGGGTGCTATTTCTTGGGATTGCATGAGTTTGGGCAGATCGTTTGCCGACAACTCTGAGGGTAGGAAGGTTTTGGCATGGCTGAGATGCTGAGGGTCTGTCAACCAAATCAACTTGTCGGCTTGCAAGGCAATCGCCGCTTCAACGGCAAGATCAATACTGGAAAGGTTAAAAATTTCGCCCGTAATGGAATAGGCTTGCGAGGTCAGTAGGGCAATGTGTCCCATGTCCAATACCGCACGAATCGGGTCGATTTCAACCCGTCTGACCGCCCCTGTGTGTTGCATGTCCACCCCGTCGATAATGCCTAGGGGTTTTGCCATGACCCAATTGCCCGAAGAGATAAAGAGCGGACGAATGGCATAGCTTTGTTTGGCTTGTGCGCTGGAAAACCACGATTCTAATTCGATGCGCATTTGTCCAACCGCTTGCGCTACCGCAGACAAGTGTTCTTTGTGGGTGATGCGTAGGTTGTGATGGTTTTGCCAGCTCAAACCTTGCGCCGCCAATTCGGCATCAATAAACGCGCGCGCTCCTGCCACAAGAACGATGCGCACATCGAGACTTTGTAACAACGCAAGGTCTTGGATCAGTGGTAGCGGGTTTTGTTCCAGTAAGGCGGCACCATCTAAGTAGATCACCACGGTTGTGTCGCGGTGTGCATTAAAATAGGGTGAAGATTGGCGAAACACTTGCACAAAATCAGCAGAGGGCATCATAACGTGACCAGTAACCTTTACAGAAAAAGTAAGGGGAAATGAGG
>CAZLOM010000015.1:0-24274 GCA_964561185.1 uncultured Piscirickettsiaceae bacterium | reverse complement strand
AACTCTCGACCCCAACCTTGGCAAGGTTGTGCTCTACCAACTGAGCTAATCCCGCATTGGCGTCCCCACGGGGATTCGAACCCCGGTTACCGCCGTGAAAGGGCGATGTCCTAGGCCTCTAGACGATGGGGACCTAGATACGATGCTTGCGCATCCCAGATTGTCTGTTTACTTTGTTCCGTAAACTAAGGAATTGGAGCGGGATAAGAGACTCGAACTCTCGACCCCAACCTTGGCAAGGTTGTGCTCTACCAACTGAGCTAATCCCGCATTGGCGTCCCCACGGGGATTCGAACCCCGGTTACCGCCGTGAAAGGGCGATGTCCTAGGCCTCTAGACGATGGGGACCTAGTATTTATCTTGATAAGCTAACTTTGGTGGAGCTAAGCGGAGTCGAACCGCTGACCTCTTGCATGCCATGCAAGCGCTCTACCAGCTGAACTATAGCCCCTCAAGACTTTTCAAATTATAGGGTAAGGCTTTTGTGTTGTCAACCATATTTTGAGAAATATTGCAGAAATTTTACGATGAGCCATTAAGTGCGTCGTTAAATCGATTCTTGAGCACCCAACAGATGTTTTTTCTCAGAAAGAATAACGCATCTGTTGGTGTTGATCATGTTGATAATAATGGTTATGCAGATACTTGCTGTGTATCTACCCAAACCAGCGCATGATGTAAACGGGTAATGACCGCATCACGTCCCAATAGGTGGGCAACCTGATCAATCGCAGGAGATTGTGCTGTTCCCGTGAGTGCGAGTCGGAAAGGCATGCCGACTTGTGGCATCTTGACCCCTTGTTCTTTCGCTGTGTTTTGCATGGCACTCTGGATGTTTTCCGTTGTCCATTCGGTTAGTGATTCTACTGCTAACAACAAGGCGCGGAGTACAGGGCTTGCGGTAGCGGTGAGCCAATGTTTTTTAACCGCTTCTTCATCGAAACTGGTAGGGTGGGCATAGAAGTAGTGAGCTTGCATCGCTAAATCCCCCAATGTTTTACTACGTTCACGTAATAGATCACATACTTGGCTCAATTCTGGACCTTCTTCTGGGTCTATGTGCGTTGCCGCCAAATGAGGGGCTACGTGACGTGCCAATTGCATGCCTGTCATCTGTAAAATGTGTTGTTGGTTTGTCCAAGTGCATTTTTCAGCATCAAACTTACCTGGGGCGCGATTGATTTTGTGTAGGTCGAAAAATTGAATCAACTCATCACGACTGAAAATTTCTTGATCACCATGCGACCAACCCAAACGAGCCAGATAATTTAATAAACCATCGGGTAGATAACCAGCTTCTTTATATTGTAATACGTTGACTGCACCGTGTCGTTTCGATAAGCGTTCACCATCTTCACCTAAGACCATTGGTAAATGTGCGTAACTTGGTACATGTGCACCTAAAGCGGACAGCATATTGATTTGACGAGGGGTGTTATTCAGATGGTCATCACCGCGAATCACGTGGGTAATTTTCATTTCCCAATCATCAACCACCACGGTAAAGTTATAGGTGGGTGAACCATCAGAGCGACGAATGATCAAGTCGTCTAATTCTTGGTTGTCAAATTCAACGTCACCACGAATTAAGTCCTTCACCACAACTTTACCAGACTGTGGGTTTTTGAAACGAACCACTGGCGTAACACCAGTAGGTGGCGTACCTGTGAAGTCACGATAACGACCATCGTAACGTGGTTTTTCTTTGCGTGCCATTTGTTGTTCACGCATTTCCTCTAGTTCTTCTTGGGTTGCATAGCAATAATAGGCTTTGCCCTCTGCCAACCATTGGTCAATAATGGCATGATAACGATCAAAACGATGGGTTTGATAAAAGGGACCTTCATCATAATCTAAATTTAACCAACTCATGCCTTGTAAAATGGCATCGACTGACTCAGGCGTTGAGCGTTCTAAATCGGTATCCTCGATACGCAAAATGAATTGTCCGCCATGCTTACGCGCATAAAGCCATGAAAATAGGGCAGTGCGAACCCCACCAATGTGTAAATATCCTGTTGGGCTGGGTGCAAAACGTGTGCGAATCACAATAATGACTCCTTATGTCATGTTCGTTGTGGAGAAAGTACTACAAGGGATACTTTACGTCTTTTGTAACCTTTGTGCAATCCTGATGAAAAGACGCAACGCTTAGGGTAACGCATCTTTTGAAGGGTTTATTAACAAAGTTATAAGTGCATATCTTCTGCAAAGCTTGGGTAGTCAAGCGACTCAGACGTTACGAGGAGGTTATCAATCAATCGGGTATGACCGAGTTTGACAGCAATTAAAATGACCCAACGCTTATCCCAAGGTTGTGAGGGCGCAAGGGTGTCAGGATGGCGGATTTCTAAGTATTCCAACGGCTTGATGCCCATGCTTTTGAGTGCTGTTGCTGCTTGTTTGATCAAGCCTGTATAGTCTTTGTGACCATCTTGCAAACGATCGGCAATACTCAATAGGGTTTGATAAATACGCGGTGCTAATTGACGATGCTCAGGAGATAGATATTGGTTGCGTGATGACAGAGCAAGACCATCCTCTGCACGAGAGGTTGGTGCAGTGATGATCTTAATGTCAATGTTTAAGTCATGTACCATTTGTTTGATGACAGCCACCTGTTGGTAGTCTTTTTGTCCAAAGACAGCGATATTGGCTTTGGTGATCATGAACAGCTTTAACACAATGGTGGCTACGCCTGTAAAATGTCCTGGGCGATGTTGACCGCAGAGTTGATTCACCAGACTGCTAGGTGGGGTAACGGTTGTCATTTCAGCCACGTTGTCCGCCATCAGGTGTTTATGCGGATAAAGGGTTTCGTTACTCGGGGCAAAAACCAGATTAACGCCCAGTCTTGCCAGTGCAAATACGTCTTGCTCTAAGCTTCTGGGGTAACGATCAAAATCTTCATTTTTACCAAATTGTAACGGATTAACGAAGATAGAGACAATCACAATATCTGCCTCTTGCTTCGCCAGTGTGACCAGTGAAAAATGTCCTTCGTGTAGATTGCCCATGGTTGGAACGAGAGCAACACGCTTCCCTTGTTCTTGCCATTGACGGGTGAGTAGCTGTAGATCATCAATTTTTTGCACAATATCAAGGTGTGCTGGCGTTAAGCTGTTCTCTGTTGGGGTTTCTGTGTTGTTGAGTAATGAGGAATAGGTCATGGAAATTGTCTCGCTTTAACCGCAGAAAGGTAGTGTTGAATGCTGGCGCGAATGTCTCTACCTTCGGTCATGAAGGAGGGAGCGAAGCTGGGTGGGTGCGCCGTTAAGCCGAGTACATCATGCAGAACCAGCACCTGTCCATCTGTGCCTTTGCCAGAACCGATGCCAATGGTGGGAATGGCAAATTCTTGGCTGATTTGTGTGGCAAGTGAAGGCTCGACGCACTCAAGAACCAATAATGAAATGCCTGCTTCTACCAAGGCACGGGCTTGTCTGAACAGAGAATCTGCTGAATCTGGGGTTTTCCCAGTACGCTTGTAACCCAGTCTGAGTGCTTGTTGCGGTAATAACCCCAAATGCCCACACACAGGAACCCCTTGTTCAGTAAGCGTGCTGATCAGTGAAACCACACTATCACCACCTTCAATTTTGACCATATCAGCAAGACTTTCTTGCATGATGCGTTGTGCTGACTCCAATCCTGCTTCCAGTGAACGACAGGTCATAAAGGGTAGGTCAACCATCATGAAGGTATCGGGTGCACCACGTCTGACCAATCTGGCGTGATAGATCATATCCTCTAGTGTCACGGGAACCGTTGAACTGTGTCCCTGTACCACCATGCCTAAGGAATCCCCGACGAGGAGAATATCGGTATTACAGTTGGCAAGGAGACGAGCAAAAGTAGCATCGTAAACCGTTAAACAGGTGATGGCTTCTTGCCGTGCTTTCATTGTCTGTAAGCTAGACAGAGCGCGTGTCATATCACTATCCTTGTTATTCTGAAAGAGGAACTGTCCCAAAAGACGGGCAGTTTTTGAGGAGGTCATTGATGGAGCGATTCAGGGTCGGAACGATAAAGTCAGGGGCAATATCAGCAAAAGGCAAGAGTACAAAATCTCGTTCAGCCATACCAATATGGGGAATCTTGAGGTGTTCGGTACTGATGATCTGGTTTCCAAAGCAAAGAATGTCAATATCCAGCGTTCTTTCGCCCCAATGACGCAGGCGTTGACGATGATGTTCTGTTTCTATGCGGTGACACAGGGCTAAAAGGGCATTAGGGGTGAGAGCGGTTTCGACCAAGACAACCGCATTGATATAATCGGGTTGATCTGCTGGACCCATGGGGAGAGACGTATAGAAACGAGAAACCTTTTTCAGGGTCAAATCAGCTTGCTGGGACAACTGATCAATGGCACTGATCAGTTGTTGTTTCGGGTTGTCTAGGTTTGCTCCCAAGCCAAGGTATGCTTCAATCATCATAACACTGCTGTTCTACTGACTTGTGGTGATGCTTTTTTTCGCTTTGTTATAGTGATTTCGGCGGCGACGTTTTGGTTTGGTCGCCTCTTCGGACTCTTCTTGTAACTTGTCATTTGACGCATCTACCGCGCTTTCCACCAAAGCAATTTGCTGATTGTTTGCGAGGAAATCAGTCCAAAAGGCAACAACCGCTTGTAACTCAGGTTGCACTTGAGCGCGTAATTGTAAAAATTGATAAGCAAGCGCAAAGCGAGGGTGTTGAACCATTTCAGCCGCTTTTTCTGGACGGCACTGCAAAGGCAGTTGGAATGCCCATATTTCACGAGCGACTTGGCTGATAGGTTTTGGTATGGCTGTGCGTAAATTCTGTTCGTTGATAACCAATTGACTCTGTTTGATGAGTGCCTCAAGGTCTGTAAATTGACCCTCTAGGTTTGGATCAAGACGCTCAATGAGTGGTTCCCATAACAGAATCGCAAACACGAGTGCTGGCGAAACACGTTTACCCTCGGCGATTTGCTGATCAATAAAGCCTAAGCCTGCAGGAATAAAACTGCGCGATAAAGCGTCAGGCTCATTGATGCTCAGGTCTGTTTGTTCGAATAAAGCCTCTAGGAGTCCGTGTTGCATCAAACGTTCAAACACACAAACCGCTTGACCACCCAAAAAGAGTTTTAATACTTCCTCATATAAGCGAGCTGGTGCCGCCTCACCCAATAGATAAGCAAGATCGGGTAGTGGTTTTGCGGTTTCAGGCGGAAGGATTAACCCCAGTTTGCAGGCAAATCTAACGGCGCGAATCATGCGTACAGGGTCTTCACGATAACGTTGCGCTGGATCACCGATTAAGCGGATATGACCTTGCGCTAAGTCTTCCATCGCACCCACATAGTCAATGAGCGAAAAATCATCAATGCTATAATACAAGGCATTGATGGTAAAATCGCGTCGCCACACATCATCATCACGCGTGCCGAAGATGTTATCGCGCTTAACCATGCCGTGTTTGTCAATAAAACGGTCGCCTTGTTCACTGCTACTGGCTCGGAAGGTAGCGACTTCAATCACTTTATTGCCAACATGAACGTGAGCCAAGCGGAAACGTCGTCCAATGAGGCGACATCGACTGCGAAAAACACCGCGAATTTGTTCAGGGGTTGCATTGGTGACAATGTCAAAGTCTTTAGGTTCTAAGCCTAATAACAAATCACGCAGACCACCACCGACGAGGTAGGCTTCGTAACCTTCACGGCTGAGGGTATAAAGAATGTCCAGAACGCCTTTATCAATTTGGCTTCTGCTGATGGTATGTTCGGAGCGGGGAATAATACGGGGTGAGGTGTTCACGTTAAGTAATACCCTTAAAGCAAAAGAATAAGACTAAAATGACGCGTTGCTGTATAAGATGGTAGTCGCAAGTGGACTCGAACCACCGACCCCCACCATGTCAAGGTGGTGCTCTAACCAACTGAGCTATGCGACTGTAAATTGTGTACTTTGTGAGGTGAGATACTTTGAGAAAGATCAATCACCAAAACAAAGGATGTCGTGGAATACTTGTTTATTCTGTCAACACGACCTGAGTCGGTCTTTAACTCGACTCAGGGCATTGTAGCGAAAATTCACCTCACTGTAAAGTCTTTTCTCTCCTATTCACCTTCACTTCATCATTTGTGATTGCACAGGAAGTTGTAAACTTTTGTGACTGCCATCCTCGAAAGCAAGATCAATATCGACTAGGCTATCCGTCGTAAGGGGTTTGGTCAAGCCAATCAGCATGATGTGCAAGCCTCCAGGTTGTAGCAGGGCAGAGCCACCAGCAGGCAGTTCAATTTTTGGAATTTGACGCATTTTCATCATGCCATTTTCGTGAGTATGGGTATGTAACTCCACTGTCTTGGCAAAAGAGCTGGTGGCACTGATAACTTCATGAGCTGACAAGTCTTGATTATCAATCTGCATAAAAGCCGCAGAGATGGCTTGTCCTTCGGGAACCGCACGTACGTAAGCACCCGATACTTCGATGCTATTGCTGGCGGTATCAGCGAAAGCGGAAAAACCAGCGGTTGTCAGGAAGAAGGCTAAGGCAGTAGAAATAACGGTTTGTTTCATGAGGCTGTCCTAAAAGTGGTCTTAAATAAAAGTGTTAATTTAGTTGCGTGATGCGATGTGCTGACGAATAACCCTTACAAAGGTTTCGTCTGTGGTCGCGTGGGGTAATTGTTGCACCAAGTGACCTTTTTGGTCAATGAGATAGGTAAAGGCTGAGTGATCAACGGCATAGCCAAGCGCACCTTCGCCAATAGCCGCCTTTTGATAAACGGCACCATAACGACTGGCAATGGTGCGAATGGTTGTTTCATCACCTGTTAATCCTTTGAAACTGGGGTGAAAATAAGGTAGATAGGTGTCAAGCTTTTCTTGTGTGTCACGCTCAGGGTCAACCGTGATCATTAACACCTGTACCTGTGCTTGTTCTTCGGGGGTTAGCTGGCGCATGGCGTTGGCGAGATGGGATAGGTTGGTAGGACATATATCTGGGCAAGTGGTATAGCCAAAATAAAGCAGAACCAGTTTTTCTCGAAAATCTTGTAATGAAACTGTCTGGTGTTGGCTTCCGAACAGCGTAAAGTCTCCGCCTGTAGGGGCTTGCGTCGTTACCTTTTGGGCAGACAGGGCAGGAAAACTCAGGAATAAAAGAAAGGCCAGCATGACGCTGGCTAAGACTGAGGAGGTAGGTAAAGGAAATCGTGTTTGCATTTGTGAACTCATTCGCTAATCTTGAGTAATGGGTCTATTCTACTGTCTTTTTACAGTTTTGACCATGCGACAAATTGTCGCACCCCTGTTTTGTTTTTGCTGTTTGGTTAGAAACTTGCAAGGTCAGTGTCTTTGTTTGCTTCATCTTCTGTTAGAATGACACACGATTGATTGACCTTTTTTAAGAGTAAATAACCATGGCACTAAACACGATTGAAGAATTATTGGCGGATTACAAGGCAGGCAAAATGGTTATCCTGATGGATGACGAGGATCGTGAAAACGAAGGTGATCTCATTATGTCTGCGGACTTGGTTCGCCCTGAAGATGTTAATTTTATGGCACGTTATGGTCGTGGGTTGATTTGTTTGACCTTGACACAAGAGCGTTGTCAGCAGTTAAACCTGCCCTTAATGGTGCGCGGTTCGAGCGATCATCAGGGAACTGCCTTTACCATGTCAATTGAAGCGGCAGAGGGTGTTACCACTGGAATTTCTGCCGCTGATCGGGCGCATACCATTCGTACAGCGGTTGCATCATCAGCCAAGCCAACAGACATTACCATGCCAGGTCATATTTTTCCGTTGATGGCGCGTCGTGGCGGTGTGTTGACACGCGCAGGACATACAGAAGCAGGCTGTGATTTGGGTCGTTTGGCTGGTTTATCGCCTGCATCGGTGATTGTTGAAATCATGAACGAAGATGGCACCATGGCGCGTCGTCCTGAGTTAGAGGTTTTTGCAGAACAACACAATATCAAAATTGGTACGATTGCTGATTTGATTCGTTATCGCGCTGTACATGAGAAAAGTATTGAGCGCGTGACTGAATGTGCTTTGCCGACCGAGTTTGGTGAGTTTCGGTTAGTCGGTTTCCAAGACGTGATCGATCAGAAGGCGCACTTTGCTTTGGTGATGGGTAAGGTTGATCTTGAGCCTACCTTGGTACGTGTTCATATGCAAGACAGTATTTGTGATTTGTTTGCTGGGCAACGCGAAGAATGTGGTTGGACACTGCGTGCGGCCATGGCTCAGGTGGCAAAAGCAGGGAAGGGCGTGATCGTTGTTTTACGTCAAGATGCTGATGCACGTGCTTTGCTAGAACGTGTGCAATCCATGCAGATGAAAGATCGTCATTTGGCAAGCCAAACGGAAAAAGTTCAAGATGACGTTAAAACCTACGGCGTTGGGGCGCAAATTTTATCTGATTTGGGTTTGCAAAAACTACGTATCATCGGCACGCCTTGGCAGTATTCTGCCTTAACAGGGTTTGGGTTAGAAGTGATTGATTTTGTGGATAAGCAATAATCACTTTTCACTTAACGCGGTTCTTAGGGAGAAAATGAATCATGTCTGATCATTCAGCAAGTGCAACTGAGAGTCGTTTGCTACACTTGCCTGTTTCGTTATTTGCCACGGTGATGGGATTGGCTGGTTTGACTGTCGCTACAGCAAAAATGGAGCAGATGTTTGCCTTGGCTGATGAAGTCAGTCGTGGACTGTTATTCTTTTCTCTATTTGTGTATGCCAGTGTCTTGTTGGCGTATATGACCAAGTGGGTGCGTTTTCCACAAGCGGTAAAGCATGAATTTGCGCATCCGATTCGCTTGAGTTTTTTTCCAGCGGCTTCGATTGGGGCGATTTTGCTGTCTGTTGCGATTTTGCCGCACAGTCAAGAGATTGCGCTGGTTTTTTGGGGCGTGGGCGCGACAGTTCACCTGATCTTTACCTTGGTCATCTTGTCCACTTGGATGCACCATGAAGCTTTTCAAATTCAACACAGTAATCCTGCATGGTTTATTCCAATGGTGGGTAATATTCTCGTACCTATTGCAGGGGTTGAATTGGGTTATATCGAGGTCAGTTGGTTCTTCTTTAGCATTGGTTTGATCATTTGGTTGCCTTTGTTAGCGGTACTGCTCAATCGCTTTTTCTTTCATCCGATGTTGCCGAGCAAGTTATTACCAACGCTCTTTATTCTCATTGCACCACCTGCCGTTGGGTTCATTTCATGGATGAAGTTACATCATGGTGTGTTAGATGATATGGGGCGTTTACTCTATTATTTTGCGTTGTTCATGACACTGTTAATGTTGGTGCAGGTGAAGCATTTTGTGAAGGTGAGTTTTGCCTTGCCTTGGTGGGCTTACTCCTTCCCCTTAGCCGCGATTACCATTGCAACCATGATGATGCGCGAGCTGGTCGGTGGGGCTTTTTTTGAAGGATTGTCAATGCTATTGTATGGCGCATTGGTGCTGTTACTGATCCTATTGGTTTATAAAACCCTTCAGGCAATCTTGGCGAAAAAGGTTTGTGTTCCTGAATGAAAATTCTAGGATTTGATCCTGCTTTTCGTACCACTGGCTTTGGTGTGGTGGAGATCGTGCGATTTTCACCGCGCTATCTGGTGTCTGGTAGCATTAAGGTCAGTCAGCTAGAAGGGGCGATGCGTTTGGTGAAACTGCAAGAAAGTGTCGTGCATCTGTTAGACCAATTCTCACCAGATGCCGTTGCCTTAGAAAGCCCCTTTGTCTATAAGAACCCACAATCCGCGATTAAATTGGGCATGGCAAGGGGCGTGATCATGGCAACCGTGGCAAGTCGTGGCATTCCCATTGCAGAATATACGCCAACCCAAATTAAAAGTGCAACTGTCGGCAAGGGACATGCAACCAAACAGCAGGTGCAGTTTATGATGGCGCAACTGCTGGGTTTGTCTGAGCAACCCTCAGAAGATGCTGCTGATGCGTTGGCTTGCGCCTTAACTCATGCTAAACTGTCTGCTTTTAGCATAAAACTAGCAAGGTAAGGTTGTGAGATGATTGCACGTTTGCGGGGAATATTGATTGAAAAGTCGCCTGCCTCTGTGGTGATTGAGGTAGGGGGCGTTGGCTATTTGGTCGAAATTCCGCTATCAACCTTTGAGCAGTTGCCTTTACTGCATGAAGAAGCGATTCTCTTGACTGAGATGATCGTCCGTGAAGATGCCTTATTGTTATACGGCTTTGCTTCTGAAAAAGAGCGTCTGTTATTTCGCCTATTGCTTAAGGTTAATGGTATTGGTGCAAAGCTGGCGTTATCGGTACTGTCCAGTCTGTCGGTGGAGCAGTTTGTGCAAGCGATACAGGAAAAATCTCTGACGCAATTACAAAAAATATCAGGGATTGGCAAGAAAACAGCGGAGCGTATGATCTTAGAAATGACAGAAAGCACCAAAGGCTTAGGCTTGTTTGGAACGGTATCGGGACAAGTCGTTAGCCCAACCGCTTTGGCGATTGCACCAGAGTTAGCGATGCGTCAGCAGGTGATTCAAGCATTAGAAAGTTTGGGCTACAAAACTCAAGAGGCGCAACAACGTGTTGAAAAGTCTTGGGTGTCTGGTAGTGATGCCACTGGTAGTGATAAGACTGGTAGTGATAACTTAAGTGACCACATCAAACGTGCGTTACAAATGACCTTGTAATGGAAATAACAGGATGATGGAATTTGATCGTATTGTGGGCAATCAAGCGCAACAAGAGGATTTTACGGCAGTACCCTCGTTGCGACCACAACGCTTTGCTGAATATATCGGACAACGCGCGGTATGTGATCAATTATTGACCTTTGTGCAAGCCGCTCGTGGTAGACGTGAAGCCATGGATCATGTCTTGCTTTATGGGCCGCCTGGATTGGGAAAAACAACCCTCGCACAGGTGTTGGCTAATGAAATGGGCACCAGTTTGCGTCAAACTTCAGGACCTGTGCTGGAAAAATCGGGTGATTTAGCCGCAATACTGACACGTTTAGAGCCCTACGATGTCTTATTTGTCGATGAGATTCATCGGCTGAGTCCCGTGGTCGAAGAGGTCTTGTATCCAGCCATGGAAGATTATCATATTGACATCATGATTGGCGATGGACCTTCGGCGCAGAGTGTTAAAATTGATTTGCCTCCCTTTACCTTAGTGGGCGCAACCACGCGAGCGGGGATGTTGACTTCTCCCTTGCGGGATCGTTTTGGTATTATTCAACGTCTTGAATTTTATGAAGTTGAAGACTTGGCAACCATTGTGTCGCGTAATGCCGATAAGCTGTTGGTGCGTATTGATCAGATGGGTGCGGTAGAAATTGCCAGACGTGCCCGAGGAACGCCGCGTATCGCCAATCGCCTGCTCAAGCGCGTTAGAGACTATGCTCAGGTACATGGCAATGGCGACATTACGCAATCCTTAGCAGGACAGGCGTTAGATTTGTTGCAAGTGGATGATGCTGGCTTAGATAAAATGGACATTCGTTATTTGGAAGCCTTGGTTGAAAAGTTTGCAGGAGGACCAGCTGGTGTGGATTCGTTGGCGACAGCATTAGGAGAGGATCGTGGCACAATTGAGGATGTCATTGAGCCTTTTTTAATCCAACTTGGCATGATTCAGCGCACCACGAGAGGGCGTGTCGCAACACAATTTGCTTATCAACATCTTGGCATAACAGCACCAGAGGCGGTACAATGAACAGTTTTTCATGGACAGTTCGTGTTTATTATGAGGACACAGATGCTGGTGGTGTGGTTTACTACGCCAATTATTTAAAGTTTATGGAGCGTGCGCGAACCGAATGGTTGCGAGCCTTAGGGGTGGAACAAGACCAGTTACGCCATGAAACAGGTGCCTTGTTGATGGTGCATAGTTTGTCGGTGCGTTATCTTCAGCCAGCACGATTTAACGAAGCACTAGAAATAACGGTGGCGGTTCAAAGCTTGGGTCGTGCCAAAATAGAATTTATACAAACCGTGAGACGACAAGTTCAGGTATTGTGTGAGTCGCAGGTGGTTATTGCTTGCGTAGATGAACAAACGGGTAAGGCAAGAAAGTTTCCAGAAAGCCTATCAGCGGTATTAAAAGGAGTTGAGGTGTGAGTGCGCCTAGTGGTGATTTATCAATTATTCAATTGATTACAGATGCAAGTTTAATTGTTCAGATCGTAATGGGCATTTTGTTGGTGATGTCTATCGCCTCTTGGGCGGTAATTTTTGCCAAGTCTTGGGAGTTTTTCCAAGCGGAAAAGCAAACCAAAACCTTTGAAAACGCCTTCTGGTCGAGTCATGATCTGTCTAGCTTTTACAGCTATACCTCATCGCTTGGCTTAGAGCAACGTGGTATGTATGCCATTTTCACGGTGGGTTTCAAAGAGTTTGTGCGTTTGAAGAAGCAGGCGGGGGTTGAGCCAACGGAAATGATCGAAGGCGCACAGCGTGCCATGCGCGTTGCCTTTGGGCGTGAAGTTGATCAGATGGAAGTCCGTTTGCCTTTCTTGGCAACCGTAGGCTCAGTCAGCCCTTACATTGGTCTGTTTGGTACGGTGTGGGGGATCATGAATTCTTTCCGTGCTTTTGCTACCGCAGAACAGTTGACTCTAGCCATGGTTGCCCCTGGTATTGCTGAGGCATTGGTTGCTACGGCGATTGGTCTTTTTGCGGCGATTCCTGCTGTGGTTGCTTACAATAAGCTTAGTGTAACTTCAGATCGTTTATTAAACCAGTATGAAAACTTTGCCCAAGAGTTTTTAACGATTTTACAGCGTCAAGCCTATAAAACGGACAAGGCAGATCACTAATCATGAGTATGCAATCTTCTTTCCGTTCGCATCGTAAGCATAAATTAAAATCGGAAATCAACGTCGTTCCTTACATTGACGTGATGTTGGTCTTATTGGTTATTTTTATGATCACAGCACCCATGATTCATCATTCCGTACAGGTTGATCTACCCGCAGACAAGCAGGCAAGCAATAAAAAAGGGGCTGATAAGTCTAGTGAGGTTTTTATTGAGGTGATTAATAAAGCCGATGCGGCTACGCGTGGTTACGATTACAAGGTGGGTAATGCCAAAGAGAATCGTACCTTTTTGAACTCGGATACAGGGGTGCTCGATATGATCACTTATATTGCGACCTTGCGTGCAGGAAAAACAGATGAGCAAGCACCTGTGATTCTGTATGGTGATAAGTCAGCTGAATATGGTGATGTGGTGAGTTTGTTTGCCAAGTTGAAGGGCGAGAAGGTTTCTACGTTGAAATTGGCGACTCAGCCAGCAAAATCCGCTTCGGGAGCTAAGTAAGTGTTTGAGTTCTTGCGTCGTCATCCTAAGTCTGCTTTGTGGGCATTCTTGGCTCATGCCGTCTTGATTTACTTTTTGGTTTATGGTTATTATCCGCAGGTATTAAGGGCTAATGCTGTGATGGCGGAAATCTCCGAAGAAGATATGGTGCAAGCTGAGATTTACGACACGCAATTATCTCAGGCATTAACGACACAGGCTCCACCTAAAAAGGAGCCAGAGCCGACCCCTGCTCCACCCCCGCCTCCGCCACCAGTGCCCGCACCACCTAAGCCAGTGGTTGAAACACCACCGCTACCTGTGCCGCCAATGGTAGATCCTAAGGTTGAAGAGCAAAAGAAAGAAGAAGAGCAGAAAAAGCTAGAAGCGCAAAAGCAAGAGGAAGCGCGTAAGCTTGAGGCTCAGAAGCAGGAAGAGAAGAAGAAAGAGGAAGAAAAGAAAAAACTCGAAGAAGACAAAAAGAAAGCCGATGAGCAAAAGAAAGTTGAAGAACTCAAAAAAGCTGAAGAGTTGAAGAAAGCAGAGGAATTAAAGAAAACCGAAGACCTCAAAAAATTAGAGGAAAAGAAAAAGGCTGACGAAAAGAAAAAACTTGAAGAAGACAAAAAGAAAGAGGAAGAAAAAAAGAAACAGCAGGAGCTAGATAAACAAAAGCAAGCCGAAGCCGATAAGAAAAAGCAGGAAGCTGACAAGAAGAAGCTAGAGGAAGACAAGAAGAAAGAGGAAGAAAAACAGAAAGAAGAAGAGCGTAAAAAGCAATTAGAAGCAGAGTTGAAAAAACAGGCTGAAGCTGAAGCTAAACAAAAAGCAGATGCTAAAGAGCGTTCAGCGCGTGAAGCTGAGTTGAAGAAAGCCTTACAAGCAGAACGCGAAGCCGAGGCGCGTGCTGAACGTAGTGCAATGGTCAATCGTGAAACCTCAACGTGGGTCAGTGCGATTGGTGAAAAAGTGAAGCGAGCATGGACACGTGAAAGCAACGAAGTTGCCGTGTGTAACGTATATGTGCGTCAGTCACGTGACGGTAATGTGAATGAAGTTAGGGTAAAAAGTTGTGAAGGCAATCCATCAGATGCTTACAAGCGATCGATTGAAATGGCGGTAAAACGTGCCTCTCCACTTCCGAAAGCCCCTTCAGATGAAGTCTTTAAGAGTGAATTGATTTTTATCTTCCGACCCAACTAATTTTTGGAGGTAGTGGTGGTGAGAAACGTAACCAAAATGACCCAGATGTTGCGCAGTGCCTTGTCTGTGGTATTTCTATTAGGCTGTGCGGTAGAGTCAGCTATGGCTGATCCTGTGCAAATTGAGATTACGGGTGGTACAGAGCAGTCCTATCCGATTGCGATATTGCCATTTAAAGGGCAAGCGCAAGTGACTAACAATGATTATAACTTTGCACAAATTGTTCGTGATGACTTATCACGATCAGGTCGTTTTAATACCTTGCGTGAAAGCGATATGTCACCCGCAATTGTAGCAGGAGATACCAATATTGAGTATTGGCGTAAAGCAGGACAAGACTATTTAGTGGTTGGTGATATCAAGCCTCAAGGGCAAGATATGTATCAAGTCGATATGCGTTTGTACAATGCTCTGACTGGGGCTGAATTGGTGGCACGTCGCTGGAATGGGGTTTCTGGTTCTTTGATGCGTACAGCGGCACACCAGATGTCGGATGCCGTTTATACCGCCATCACAGGACGTGGACCAGCTTTTGACAGTCGCATGGCTTATGTTCGCATTGACCGTCAACCTGGTAAGCGTAAAATGTTCGTGTTAGAGGTTGCTGATTCTGATGGTTATGGCGCAAAAGCAGTATTACGTTCTTATATGCCATTGATGTCGTTAAGTTGGTCGCCTGATGCCACTCGTTTGGCGTATGTGTCTTTTGAGAACCGTAAACCAGAAGTCGTGGTGCAAAGCTTAGATGGTCGCCTGCGTCAAAGCGTTGCTACTTTTGATGGTATTAACAGTGCACCCGTTTGGTCGCCAGATGGTACGCGCTTAGCAATGACCTTGTCAAAAGGTGGAAACCCAGATATTTATGTCATGGATGTGGCAAGTAAGAGTTTGAAACAAATGACTTTTGATCCAGCGATTGAAACAGAATCAACTTGGTCGCCAGACGGGCAATCGCTTTATTTCAACTCAGATCGTCGTGGTCAACCGCAAGTCTTCAAAATTGATGTGGCAAATCCGAAAGATGTCAAACGTATTACCTTTGAGGGTAAGTACAATGCGCGTCCTGTGGTGTCGCCCGATGGTCATCATCTTGCCTTTATTCGTCAAGAACCCGGTGGTTTCAAAATTACGGTTCAAGATTTAACCACGGGTGAACAAGGTAAGGTGATTTCTAGTACAGGGTCTGATGAGTCGCCTAGCTTCTCACCCAATAGTGACATGATTATGTATTCTTTCACCGATTATCGTGGTGGTACCATTGCGGTGCTATCACGCAATGGACGCTCATTTACCCGTTTGAACATGAACGGTGACGTGCGTGATCCTGCATGGGGTCCTATCCAAAATATGAATTAATTAACCTGCATTTGGTGGAAGGCTGCTTTATGGTAACTTTTCACCCAATGATGATGATCAATTAGGCAAAACAAAGGATGTGAAGATGAATAAGTATGTAAAGTTGGGTTTGTTGTCGGTATTATCAATTAGTTTAGCGGCTTGTACGGATGCACCTGTGGACGACGCAGCAAAATCAACCGTCATTGACGGTAATGGCGGTGGTATGGGCGGTTATGGCGCAAATGGCGGTATGAACAGCGGTTCACTGGGTGCTATGGATCTCAATTCTTTAGGTGCCTTAGCCGCTTTAGAGGATGATAAAAACTATGCGGTTGGTGGGGTTGAGCCAACGGTGTATTTTGGGTTAGATAGTTTTGGTGTCGATGCACAAGGAAGTAATATCGTTGCTCATTATGCACGTTATATGAATAGTAATCCTCGCTTAATGGTCTCTTTAGAAGGGCATTGTGATGAGCGAGGTTCTAGTGATTACAATATGGCATTAGGTGAGCGTCGCTCAAAGGCTGTGCGAGATGCTTTAGTCATGGCTGGTGTCCAAGCATCGAGAGTTAAGGTTGTCAGCTTTGGTGAAGAAAAACCAGCGATGGAAGGGCATGATGAAATGGCTTGGGCTAAAAATCGTCGTGTAGAATTGAAATTCCCGAATAAATAACGGCATTGGCTTCGCTTACTTATCAAGGAAATGACAAATGAAAAAAACACCTGCTATGACGTTTTTGTTGGCGACGCTCTTAGGCTCGCAAACTGTATATGCACTGCCTCAGGTGGTAGAGTACAACCCAAATATGCCTCAGTCTGCGCCTGTACAAGAGTCAGGTATGATGAGTTTTATGAACGACAAGTTCAATGCGATGGATCGTTCTTTACAAGATTTGGGGGATCGTACCGATCGTAACGAATATAGCATCAACAAACTGCAACAGCTTGAAGCTCGTGTCGCTGAGTTAGAGAAGAAACTTGCGACACTTAGTGCCGCACCTGCAAGTACTGCGTCAACAGGCTCATCTGGGGTGGCGATTACAGGAGGAGGAGATTCTTCCGCACCTACCATGTCTGCTGAAGAAAATGAAGCTTCTCAAGTCGCCTATAAGAAGGGCTTTGATCAGTTGATGGCGGGTAAATATACCGAAGCAGGATCAACCTTTAAGAGTTTTGTTGAAAAGTATCCCCATTCTGATCAGTTGTCAAATGCCTATTATTGGTTGGGTGAAACCTATTTTTTGAATCGTAAGTTTGAACAAGCGGTTAAAGTGTATGAGCAATCTGCCAGTTTAAAAGGGTCAAAAGAGGGTGATGCTTTGCTTAAGCAGGGTAAATGTCTGATTGAGTTGAACCAAAAGAAAAAGGCACAGGAAGTTCTTGAACACGTCGCGAAAGAGTTTGGTGAAACCAATGCGGGCAAACAGGCTGAAAAGACCTTGGCTGAACTGAAAACGAAGAAGTGATAATGCAAGAAAGTCTTCATTCTGCATTGCCACCAGCGGTTGTTCTGCTGTCTGGGGGATTGGATTCTGCTACAACTCTGGCGATTGCTCGTGATCAGGGGTTTGCCTGTCATGCCCTGAGTTTTCGTTACGGGCAGCGTCATGTCACGGAGTTAATGGCGGCAGAGCGGCTGGCGAAACTGTTAGGTGCTGTGAGTCATCGTGTGGTCACGATTGATTTAGGGCAGATTGGTGGTTCGTCTTTAACCGATCTTTCTTTGTCTGTCCCTGAGACCCACACTGACGGTATTCCCAGCACATATGTCCCAGCACGTAATACCATTTTCCTCTCTTATGCTTTGGCTGTGGCTGAAGTCTTGTCAGCGAAAGATATTTTTATTGGTGTCAATGCCGTGGATTATTCGGGTTATCCCGATTGTCGTCCTGAGTTTATTTCTGCCTTTGAGCAGTTGGCTAATCTTGCGACCAAAGCAGGGGTAGAAGGACGGAGAATGCAAATTCATGCTCCCCTAATTCATCTTTCAAAGGCGGAGATTATTCAGCAGGGGATGGCGTTAGGGGTGGATTACGCTCAGACCATTTCTTGCTATCAAGCGGATGAAGCAGGACGCGCTTGCGGTAAATGTGATTCTTGTCGTCTGAGACGACAAGGTTTTGAGCAAGCGGGGATTGCTGACCCAACAGGCTATGTGTAAAATTTAGCAAAAATTTCATAAAGTGCTTGCTTTATTCTGAATTTTTGCTATAATTAAAAAATATCGAGCGGGTTGTTAGCTCAGTCGGTAGAGCAGCTGGCTTTTAACCAGTTGGTCGCAGGTTCGAATCCTGCACAACCCACCACATTCAAACCCAACCTTCTGGTTGGGTTTTTTATTGCTTGTTATTCAATTCAGTGTATCGCAAAGTTTTGTCATCTTTTTCTAAAAAAGATTGAATAAGGGGATGACATTTGATCGATGTTTTGCTATAATTAAAAAATATCGAGCGGGTTGTTAGCTCAGTCGGTAGAGCAGCTGGCTTTTAACCAGTTGGTCGCAGGTTCGAATCCTGCACAACCCACCATATTCAAACCCAACCTTCTGGTTGGGTTTTTTATTTATCAGCTGATTTTTTCGCTATTCATGCCTAGCGTTTGACTTGATTATTCCTTTCCATTCGCAAGCCTAACAATGCTAATCATCCTTTCTCAACCCCCACCACAACCGTAGGTTAGGTAGCGGGAGTTTTCATACCAATACTAGGGGAGAGAGAAGAAGAGGTGAGGTTGCTGTTTTGTTAAGCAGTTTCCCCTTTAGGCTTACGCGCACGCGAGGTTTTTGGCTTTTCCGCTGTTGTCGTCTCAGCTGTTGTGGTGGTTTTGCGACTGGCACGCGGTTTTGCTGGCGCGGAAGCGGCTGTATCATCGCTAGTCACGGCCTTAGCCGTTGTCTTAGCTGTCGTTTTAGCCGTTTTTGTGGATGCTTTCTTCGTAGCCGCTCGACCGCGTGGTTTACTCGGGTTTTCTGCCAAACGACGTAAACACTCTTCCAAGGTCAAATCGTTGGGGTTCTCGGTTTTTGCAATTTTCGCATTGATTTTGTTGACGGTGTCGGCAATATAAGGCCCCCACTGACCATTCAGAATTTGAATATCAGACCCCTCAAATTTCTTCACCACTTTATTGGCTTCTTGCGCCAGTTTCGCCTGCACCAATGCCAAGGCATCTTCTAACGAAATCTCCAAGGGGTCAAAGCCCTTTAAGGTCACATTCAAACTGCCTGCTTGGATGTAAACGCCGAAAGGTCCACGCTTGATCACAATTTCAGTGCCTGTCTCAACCGAAAACAAACTGCCATCACTGCTGTAAGCCGATAACAACTCAGGGGTAGCACCCAAATGACGAGGCAATTTAAACAAGTCTAAGGCTTCTTCCAGCTTGATGGTATCCATCCGTTGCGACCCACGCAAGCTGGCATAGACAGGCTTCTCTCCTGAGTCTTCCTCATTGTTTTCACCCAACTGAGCAAAAGCCCCAAATCGTCCCATACGCACATAGATATTTTTACCTGTGACAGGATCAACACCCAGCAAGCGTGCTTGTGACACCTCTGCACGAGAAATGTTTTCAGCACTTTCTACTTGACCATGAAAGGGTTTATAAAACTGTTCGACACTCACTTTCCAGTCAGCTTGCCCTTCAGCGATGGTGTCAAAGGTTTGCTCCATGCGTGCCGTGAAATGATAGTCAACCACTTCGGGGAAATTGGCGACGAGGAAATCATTGACAATGCCCGCAATGTCGGTTGGAAAGAGTTTGTTTTTCTCGCTTCCCGCCATTTCAGTGAGTTGGGTTTGCGTAATCTTACCCTGCTCTAAGGACAAGACTTGAATGTGTCTTGGCGTGCCTTCACGATCTTCTTTCACCACATAACCGCGTTCCTGCACAGTAGAAATGGTGGGCGCGTAGGTAGAAGGGCGACCAATACCCATTTCTTCTAATGCCTTCACCAATCCAGCCTCGTGGTAACGTGCTGGTGCACGAGAGAAGGTTTCCTTTGCCATCGCTGCGGTTAATTGAACGGCTTGTCCCACCTGCATCGGTGGTAAACGTCCTTCTTCGCTTTCATCTTCCGCACGATCATCGTAAGCACGAATAAACCCATCAAACACCAAGACCTCACCTTTTGCGGTTAGGTATTCATCCTGCATGCTTGAGATACTGATCTCAGCCGTGGTACGTTCAAATTTCGCCTCAGCCATCTGGCTGGCAAGTGTGCGCTTCCAAATCAACTGATACAGGCGTTGCTCATTGCGCTCACCATCAACCATGTCACGTGATAAATCAGTGGGACGAATCGCCTCGTGTGCCTCTTGTGCGCCTGCTGACTTAGTTTTATATTTGCGGAACTGATGATACTGATTCCCAAAACGCTCTTTGATCACACTCGTTGCCTGCGCTAAAGCAATATCCGACAGATTGACTGAGTCGGTTCTCATGTAAGTAATTTTACCTGACTCATAAAGACGTTGGGCAATGGTCATGGTTTGCTTAACCGAAAACCCTAGTTTCTGCGCCGCCTCTTGTTGTAGGGTAGAGGTCGTAAATGGCGCACGCGGGCTACGGCTGGCTGGCTTTGCCTCTACACTTTCCACTCGCAACTGAGCATTCATTAAGGCTTGCAAATAGCCTTGTGCTTGAGCCACATCGCTTAACTCTTTGGTTCGTTTGGCAGAAAAAGCCTGACCTTCTACTTCCAATCCTGCCGTTAGGCGAAAAGCCGATTCTGGCACAAACTGCTGAATGTCACGCTCACGCTCGACGATCAAACGCACGGCGACTGACTGCACGCGTCCAGCGGACAATCCCGTACGCACCTTTTTCCATAACACAGGGGACAACTCAAAGCCCACCAAGCGATCAACGACACGTCTTGCTTGTTGCGCATTTACCAGATGCAAATCTAGGGTTCTGGGTTGTGCTACCGCTTTTTCAATGGCAGGTTTGGTGATTTCATGAAATACGATACGTTTGGTGGTATTGACATCCAGCTTCAGAGCTTGTGCCAAGTGCCATGCAATGGCTTCTCCTTCTCGATCCTCGTCCGTTGCCAACCACACTTGGTCGCATTCTTTAGCGAGTTTTTTGAGTTCAGACACGACAGATTTCTTGTCAGCAGACACCTCATAGTCAGGCGTAAAGGTGGTAAGGTCGATTCCCATTCCTTTTTTAGGTAAATCACGAATATGACCAAAGCTAGACTTAACGGTAAAATCCTTACCTAAATACTTTTCAATGGTTTTCGCCTTAGCTGGCGATTCTACAATAACCAAATGCTTCATTCTATTCTGTTATCCTTAGCAAGATTTTTCTCAGCTTTTTTCTCAGCGCAAACGGGAAACTTTTGCACCACCATATAAATTAACGCTACCAGACATTTCTAATTCTAGCAAGAGCGATGATACTTGCGCAGGCAAAAAACCACTCACAGCAATTAAGTCATCCATGAGCATTGGCTCAAAGGGGAGATGAGTAAGTAGTTGTTTTGCTTGATCACTTAAGGGAAAATCATTCAGGGATTGGTGCGTTTCTGTCTCTGCTGAGGTCGGTAATAAAAATCGTTGTAATTGTGGTGCTAACTCGGTCAACATATCACTAACGGTTTCGATCAGCTTCGCCTGACCTCGCTTAATCAGCGCATGACAGCCTTTTGCTAAGGGGTTATGAATACTGCCTGGAATAGCAAACACTTCTCGACCTTGTTCTAATGCCAATCGTGCTGTGATCAATGATCCTGAGGACTCGGTGGCTTCAACGACTAATACCCCAAGTGACAAGCCAGAAATGATGCGGTTGCGTTGCGGAAAGTGCCAATTTTGTGCCCGTGATCCTAAGGGAAACTCGCTGACAATCGCGCCCTTGTCCACAATGCTCAAGGCAAGGTCTTTGTTACGTGCAGGATACATCATGTCGATGCCAGTTCCCATCACGGCAACCGTTGTTCCTGAGGCTTGTGCTAAAGCCCCCTCATGAGAGGCGGTATCAATGCCACCTGCTAATCCACTGGTTACGGTTAAGCCATCATGCACCAAATCCTTAGCAAATTCAAAGGCTGTGGATAAGCCTGCCCGTGTGGCATTACGACTGCCGACCATTGCCAGTTGTGGTTCATGCAAACAGGAGACTTGACCTCTTACCCATAGCACAGGAGGGGCATCACTAATGCTGTCTAATTGCTTAGGATAGTCTGCTGAGTCCCAAAATAACAAGCGATGGGTTGCGTGTTTTTCTTGCCAACTGAGCTGTGCTTCGGCCACTGCCCACGCAGGATTGGTAAGTGCTTGAATGGCTTGCTCAGAAGCCCCCCAATGCCGCCATTCTCTCATGCCAACCGACAATAGGGTTTGCGCTGATCCTCTGGCTTGCGTCATCAGTTGAATAAAGCTCTGTCGCCCCATACCCTCAGCCAAAAGTACAGCCAAACGCGCCTTTTGTTCTTCAATAGAAACCAATCCGTCGCTCCCTATCTATTAGATTTTATTTTTATTTTTCTAAAAATGTTGCTAAAAAATCTTGCTAAAAAACTCAAGATCATGATCAAAACGATGAAACCGCACGAGAGAAGGTAATGGCTTGTTCAAAACACGTCTTAGCTTGTCCACTGGCAATCACACTTTCTGCCAAGCGCACCCCTGCTGTCAGGTCATCAACCAGACCCGAACACCACAAAGCGGCACCTGCATTTAAGCACACAATATCGCGCCACGCACCAGCCTCATTATTCAGCACCTTCTGTACTAAAGCAAAACTCTCTTCTTTGCTGGTGGCACGAATCTGATTTAATTCAGCCCGTTGATAGCCGACCATTTCTGGGCTGATCCGAAACAAACTAATGTCACCATGCTCATTTAATTCAGCGACTTGTGTTTCACTGGCAATGGAGATTTCATCTAAGCCATCATCTGCGTGTACGACCCATACCCGCTGACTGCCCAATTGCTTGAGCACCTGTGCCATTGGTTCTAGCCAACGAGCATCAAAGACTCCCAACACCTGATTCTTTACCCCAGCAGGGTTGGTAATAGGCCCTAGCAGGTTAAACAAGGTTCTTACGCCCAGCTCACGTCTGACCCCAATCACGTGCTTCATGGCACTATGATGTGCTGGTGCAAATAAAAACCCCACGCCCACCTGCTCAATCGACTGAGCCACCGCTTCTGGTGACAAACTCAGGTTCATGCCAGCCAATTCTAACAAGTCGGCACTGCCTGAGCTTGAGGAAACAGAGCGATTGCCATGCTTTGCCACGCGTCCGCCTGCTGAAGCCACCACAAACGCCACAGTCGTGGAAATGTTAAAGGTATGCTGACCGTCGCCTCCTGTACCACAGGTATCAACAAGCCCTTCTGGTGAAGAGACAAGCACAGGTAAGGCGAGTTGACGCATCACTTTTGCCGCTGAGGCTAACTCATCAACCGTTTCGCCCTTCATCCGCAAGGCAATCAGCAAGGCAGAGGCTTGCGCAGGGGTTGTTTCACCTGACATCAAGGCGTGCATCAGTGCCGTCATCTGTTCTGATGATAAATCTTGCTTTGCCAACAGGGTTTCTAGCCAAACTTTTACCGTCATGCGTTCTGCTCCAAAAAGTTCTTCAACATCTGATGACCATAATCGGTCAAAATACTTTCAGGATGAAACTGAACCCCTTCAATCGGTAGGGTTTTATGGCGTACACCCATGATTTCCTCACGAGAACCATCCCCTAAGTTCGTCCAAGCGGTGACTTCTAAACACTCAGGGAGACTTTCCTGTTCAATCACCAAGGAGTGATAGCGTGTCACGGTCACGGGATTAGGTAAACCTTTGAACACCCCAACATCCTCATGATACACTGGCGAGGTTTTACCGTGCATGACCTGTTTGGCACGAACAATTTTGCCACCAAAGGCTTGTCCAATACTTTGATGTCCCAGACACACGCCTAAAATCGGCAGTTTGCCAGCAAAGTGCTGAATGGCAGGCACGGAAACCCCAGCTTCGGTTGGGCTACAAGGACCTGGAGAAATCACCAAATACTTAGGCTTTTTGGCTTCAATTCCTGCAAGGTCTATCTGGTCATTGCGAATAACCTCAACCTCATGACCCAACTCGCCAAAATACTGCACCAAATTGTATGTAAAAGAATCATAGTTATCAATCATCAAAATCATCGTATCACCTGTCATTAACCTGCAAACGCCATTGCGAGAAAATTGCTAGAAAACAAAAATGATTAAGATTATAGCAGTCTTAGATAAGGATACAATAAAAATACGAAACAAAGCCAAACAAAATACCCTAGAGCTGATCGAAACACACCGCCAACAAAAAAGAAGCCCAATGGACTTCTTTTTAACACAAACAGGGATAACCATCAGTTATGATGATTCAGTGCAGATCCATTATCGTGCCGACAATAGGAGGCGTTATGAAGATTTATCAACTTGATAACGCTGTAACATTTGGCTGAGATTATCCGCAA
>CAZLOM010000014.1:16010-24398 GCA_964561185.1 uncultured Piscirickettsiaceae bacterium | reverse complement strand
TACTTTTTCTTTCTTCCTTTATTGCCTGATCGCTCCTCTTGCTGATCAGTATTTGACTCAGGATTGCATGCTTTGTCATCACAGTTAGCCAGTGCTTGCTTTAGGCGATTTACCACGACCTCTAAGACTTCAATACGCGCCAAATATTTATCCTCAGCAGGAATCAAATTCCACGGGGCATATTCAGTTCCTGTACGGAACACCATTTCATTCACTGCCTGCGCATACTCTGTCCATTTTTCGCGGTTACGCCAATCTTCTTCCGTGATTTTATGCTGTTTGTAAGGAGTCACCTCGCGCTCTTTGAAACGCTTTAACTGTTCATCGGGACTGACGTGCAACCAAAACTTAATCAACACCGTGCCAGAGTCAACCAATTGTGATTCAAAACTGTTGATTTCACGGTAAGCACGCGACCAAGCTGATGGTTCAGCAAACCCCTCCACGCGCTCAACCAACACACGACCATACCATGAGCGATCATAAATCAGCACCTGACCAGAGCGTGGGATTTCACGCCAAAAACGCCACAAATAGGGATACTTACGCTCTTCTTCTGTCGGCGCACCATACTGCACTGCACGGTATAAGCGAGCATCCAACCCAGCAGTGATACGTCGAATCGCGCCACCCTTGCCCGCCGCATCCCATCCTTCAAACACCAGCACGGTCGTTAAACGACGCTTCCACGCTTCCCAACCCAATACCGATAACTCAGCCTGTAAACTTTCTAGCTTTTTACGGTATTGATCTTTGGCAATGGTTTTTTGTAAATCAATATGATCTAACACCGTAATACGCGCACTTTCAGCATCAGGCAAGGCTGGTGCGCCACCACCACTTTGGAAAAAGCGGGTTTGCGCATCTTTTGTCCAGCCCTCATACCAATCAGGTGCTTGTTGCAAAGCGCGACTGATGGTACGTGCCACCGTCATATCGCGATAACGCGGACAAGTGGCTTCAACCAAATACCAAGGTGCAGAAGGGGCATCGGTTTGACGCATGACTTGTTCAGCAATCTTTAAGAAATTGTCACGGTGCTTGAGTGCCATTTTACGCCCCTCATCACCCCAGCGATCATCAGGCGTGGTTGACTCAGACAACAAACGTTTTTTCTGTACTTCTTCAGGCAAATACAACCAGAACTTAAGAATGACCACCCCTTCGAGTGACAACATACGCTCAAACTCATGACGCTCATCTAATGCCAAACTCAGCTCAGTACTGGTTAATTTGCCATTGACTGAGTCGGTCAACAAGTCACGATACCAGCCGCCTAAATGGATGGTAATTTCACCCTTAGCAGGCAAGGCACGCCAAAACTTCCAAAACTCTGGACGCTCACGCTCCTCATCTGATGGATTCCAAAAAGTATGGGTCAACAACCCCCTAGGGTCTAACCAACCATACAAGCGATTTAACAACTCAGCACGCCCTGAGCCATCCAATCCCTCAATAATGATCAACACCGCCTGCTTGCCAGAACGCAAGACCTGTTGACCTGTCAAAATGGCGGCACGCAAATCGGGTAATTGCGCTTCAAAATCGGCTTTGCTTAATGAACGCCCTAACTCAGCAGACTGGAACATTTTACTTATCCTTCTGATCAAGTAACCTAAACTAAAAAACAATAGATGATAACGGATTTAATTCTGTTGCTCACCACCATCATCCCAACAGACTTATTCAAGCAATAAAGTCAACTCACCATCGGTACGTCTTAATCGATGACTCAAGGCTTTGGCTAAGGCTTGAATTAACAAAGAAGACAAATGCTTATGCGTCTCAGATAAGTGACCAAACTGCTCAATGCTGAGAACAAATACTTCTAACTCGGTATCTGCTAAGGCAATATCCCCTCGTCTTTGACCATCCAAAAACGACATTCCACCAAAGAAGTTACCACGCCCAATGGTCGCAATATGATGCAAACGACGACCACCCCCAATCGGGGCAATGATTTTTACGCGACCACGACGCACCAAATATAAGGCATCACCTGGATCACCAATATTATAGATATGATCATCCTTAGCAAAGGTTTTAACCTCCATCACCGATGCCATATCGGCAATGGTTTCTTCTTTTAGGCTACGGAATAAATCCATTTCACTCAAACACAAGGCTTCTTCTTTTAAGACATCATCTTTGTGCTTGCCTAATATCTGATTTTCAACCCACTCAATCGCTTCATCTAAGCTGTCAAACAAACAAACATCACCACCGACATGCGCGTCATCAATCACATTCACGCCCATCAGTGACAATACCGTTTGTACATCGATATTTTGACGATCATGGAAGTTAGCAAACACCAACTTACAACCTGACTGTTTCATCAGGGCATAAACTTGCTCTAAGACATGCGTTGCGGTTACATCAATAGAGGTAACACGAAGCATATCCAAAATCATATAACGGCTTTTACGCGCATCAGCCTCTAAATCGTTGTAAAACTGTCTTGCCGTTCCAAAGAATAAACTGCCTTGCAACTCCAAAATAACGGTCTTATAACCCTCTTTTTCGAGTTTAATGGTTTCTTGCTCGGTACGATACCAACTCGATGAACGCTGATTGAGCAGTGAACGACGGTGAACAACATCACCGCCAACTTGTTCACGTAGAAAGAGTAAAATGGCCATCACCACGCCCGTTGCAGAAGCGGCAATCAAACCAAAGATCAAAGCCACCACCACAACAGATGCCACCACAACGAAGTCAAAAACGGTTGAACGAGCGGCGATCAATTTAATCGCATTCATGTCAATCATTTTGAAACCAATCACAATCAACACAGCCGCCAGCGTTGCCTTAGGTAGCCAAGCCAAAAAGCCTGCCAACAAAATTAACCCAACTAAGCCTAATCCGCCTTCAACAACTCCTGAGTAACGTGTTTCAGCACCACTGGAAACATTGACCAAGGTCGGTCCCATGGTACCAGAACCAGGAATCCCGCCTAAGGCACCGCTGGTAATATTCGCTACCCCTTGAGCGACCAACTCCTTGTTAGGCTCGTGACGTGAATGCGTTAATTGATCGACAATAATGCCCGTTTTTAAGGTATCAATTGACAACAATACAGCTAAGGTTAAGGCGGTACCAAACAAACTGGCGACCTGACCCAAGGTAATTTGACCAATATCAACCCAGCGGTCAGACAGCACAGAAACATAACCATCCAAAGCAACATTCATTTCGCCAATAACGAAGCGATTCCCCTCCAAGGTTTGTAATTCAGGCAACCAAAGACTTAACCCCGCATATCCCAAAATACCCAACAGAATCCCGATAATGGTACTTGGCACAAACTTAATAAAACGTCCACCAAAAGCCATGCCTACTGCCGTTAAGCCTCCCACAACCAATGCAGGAACTTGCCATGTATCAGGATGTAGCACCACTGACAAAAAATGCGTACCAGGCTCTAAGCCCATAAAACTCGGCAATTGACTGATGATGATAATCAAACCCACGGCGGTCATATAGCCACTCACAACCGTATGTGGCAAATACTTCATCAAACTGCCAACGCGGGTAAAACCGATAATGACCTGAAAAATACCAGCCAAAATCGTCAATAAAATCATTAACAACACAATAGTCATGGCAGGAGTACCCTGCACAACCATGGTAATCGCAAAAGCACTTAACAGGGCTGTTGCTGGCGCACAAGGTGCGGTAATCAGTCGATCAGTACCACCCAACACTGGTGCGATTAACCCAAGAATGACCGCACCTAAAATACCCGCTAAAGCACCTAAACCAGCATACTCAGGACCAATCGCCGCATAGATGGTTACCCCAAACGCCAAAGAAGCAGGCAAAACAACCAACATAGCGGCTAACCCGCCCCAAAAATCACCCGCCACTTTCATATTCATTTAACCCAATGCAAACCCAAAATAAAATCAACAAGCCATCACCTAAAAGACCTGCTATTGAGACAGCGTTTGATGAGCGATCATTTTTTTAACCAATAAATAGCGTGCTAGGTCTTTCACCGAAGGTAAGTTTTTACTGTGCACCATGCTATCTACCTGTTCTGGTGAAATGGCAGCAAACACCTCATGGCGCAAATAATTGCCTCCCGAAAAGTTATACATCCCTGACTTACGTTCACCCAATAGAAACTGCCCCAACACCTCAGCCGAAAACCAAGGAATTTGTTTGGCAGTAATGGTAGAGGCTAAATGCCCTGAAAGCCCCTCGACATCTTCTCGTGTTAAAACTCTCACTTCTGATTCCGTTAAGTCCGCTAACGATTCACGGCTATGCAAAGACATTGTCACACACTCCTAACCCAGTTTTACGCATAAATTCGCTATAATGACAAAAATATCATACAGACACACACCAAAGTATGCCAATGACTTAACGGCACATCATAACAAACTTATATAATTTCCGACAATGCTTTTGGTGCACCATAGAAGTAACCTTGCGCGTAATCAACTCCCAGTTGAATCAAAACCGCCTCAATGGCCTCATTGATTACAAATTCAGCCACCACAGCAATGTTCAACTTACGCGCAATATCAACAATACTTTCTGTCACCAATCGGCTATTGGTATCCGTCAAGATTTCTTTAATAATAGAACCGTCTATTTTGAGATAGTCTGCCTGCATCTCGACCAAATAAGCAAAATTTGAATAACCGCTTCCAAAGTCATCTATGGCTACTTGAAAGCCAGCGAAGTGTACAGAATCAATAAAATCTTTCACCATGGCATAATCTTCGATAGATTCACTTTCCGTGATTTCTAAGACCAAATTCACCCCTTTATTCTCTTGCAAAGAACATAAAATATGCTCCCTGAGATCATTATTGACGATATCCTCAATGGATAAATTAACCGAAATTTGTACACCATACTGTCGAGAAACCAATAAAGACTGATCAAAAACACAACGGGTAATTTCTTGATAGTAGCGTGTCTTTTTTGCTACATCAATAAACAGTGCAGGAGACACAACACTACCATCACGGCGAATCAAACGCACTAAGGCTTCATATTTGCGTAAGCTTTCCCCCTTCAGACTGACAATGGGTTGGTAAAAATTGACAATTCTACCTTCACTTAGGGCATCCCGAATTTCATAGACCCAATGTAAATGATCTTGTTGTGGTGCACTATGATTATCACAAATCATCACACAACGCTGATGTGAGCGACTCTTTGCTTGATTTACAGCGGACTCTGCCAAAGGCAATAAATGCTCCGTCCCAACGCCAATTCCCAGAAAAACATCTAACTCAATACTACTTTCTTGCACCACAAACAATTCTTTATCCAAGGCTAACCAAAGCTTGTACAACAACTGCTCAAACGAGATCACCTGCTCACTCTCTTTAGACACTGTTGAGGTTGCAATATGCCGAGGTACTAACGCAAAACGATTGCCAAACACACGATAAACCGTTAATGAATGGCGTTGCGCAAAATAATTTAGCCAACTCACAAACTCAATCAAAATACGATCAGAGAAATCAATGCCGTAAAAGTCATTAAATGCCTTAAAATTACGTATATCCACCAAACCCAACAAGGTTATTCCTTTTGTTTCAATATGATGCAATAGCGCGTTACGATTTGGTAATCCTGTTAGCTTATCAATAAATTGTTGTTCAATCATGGCTTGAGTTTGCAATAACTCGGTAATGTCTGTACGAATACCGATAAACTCTACTACCTGATCTCTATCATCCATAATGGGAATGATCGTACTCTTAACCGTATAGTCGGTGTTATCTTTGCGCTTATTTTTGATCACGCCGTGCCAGATTTTTTTATCATGCACTTTACGCCATAAATCTCTAAAGACATGCTTAGGCATGTCTGGATGACGTACCAGATTATGATTTTTTCCCAAAATCTCTGCTCGAGAAAAACCAGATATCTTTTCAAAGTGATCATTGATGTAGGTAATATTACCGTGTATATCGGTTTTTGATACAATCAAAGCTTGATCTAATGCCTCACGATACTGCTCTAGTAGGCGCATATTTGAACTGAGTTCTTTCGCCGTCACATTAACCAAATTAACCAAGGATTTCAACACAGAATGGGATACTGGATGCGCACCATGCTCACGTGAATAAAGGGTATTGTGGCGTGTTTTTGTCTCAGATAAAGCAAGGATGGTTGAGGTGATGTTCAAGGTTTGATTGCTAGAAGGCAGATGAAAATATTCACCGTAGGTAAAAAAACCACTGACAGGAGAAAGTTCTTGAAACACATTAAGCTCAATGTCAATATCTTCCCCTAGAAACATACGCCTTGCGGTACAAGAATAGACAAACAAAGATTCAATGGCTAATTGGTTGGCTAAGGTTTGTGCTAACTGATTGGCATTATTGAAGGCATCTTGATGTTCTGGAATGCCAAAACGAACCACCTCACCCTCAAGAAAATCACCTGCATAAATAATACCGCCTTGTGCATTCTGCCCTAAGGCCACTCGTGCAATGGGTATTTTTCCTGTACAACGTAATAATGGAAAGGCCAAAATACTGTTGGGAATATCGACAACAACCTCATCCCCGAGATAATGCTGATGCACTTGAATCACGGGGCGATGATCTAACTCATAAATGATATTATCTTCACAGCGCGTTACCACCATGGTTTTACCCACAGGAATCCAATTCAAAAAATAATCATTATGGCAATTAATCTGCTCACCAGACAAAAAGGCAAGCACCATCCCCTGATCATGCGTCTGATGTTGATGCACCAGCCAAGTTTTTTTGAACTGATCTTGATCAGCGGCATTACCGCCTGCAAACATGACGGTTGGTGCTTCCTCTGAAAACGCGCTTAAAAAATGATGTGGCTTACCCTGTAACACATCACCAAAAGCAATCACACAGACAGCAGACTGTTGCTCTGCAAACTGCCCTGCCAAACGACCCGAAAGTGCATCAGCTGTTGGGTAATAGCGCGTGATCACTTCGGTATGATCAAAACAGGTCATTGATAAGACAATAGCTTCTGTGTAACTTTTGCCCTCATAAATGCTACCACTGGTGGTCGATCCAATGATCGCCGCTGAAGGATAATAGTCGGTAATGCGCCCACCGATCTGCTGTAACACCAGAGGATCAATCACACCAGAAAAAATTTGCACCAACAAACGATGATGATTAGGTAAGCGCTCTAAAAAACCTACTAATGCGTTATCATCTACATATAAATGGCTGACGGTTTTCATTCTCGAATACTCTGCTGACGCACCAACAATACCAACACTTCAAGATGTTGAGTATGTGGAAACATATCAAAAACTTGAGCTCTCACAGGCGTAAAGTCAGATAATCTGACCAAGTCCTGAGCCAAACTTTCCAATGAACAACTGGAATAAATCAGCCACTGCACCGCCTCTGCTCCATTCAAAAATTGACATAACGCCACGCCTAAGCCACGTCTGGGAGGATTAACAATAATTACTTGAGGCAAAGCGACAGTGCAATGCTGATCTAAGGAGAAATCCTGCGCACTCAACGCCCGAAATTCGGTGCGTGCTGACCAACCCATTTCTTGCGCACTTAAGCGAGCACTGGTAATCGCTTCAGCACTAACTTCGATGCCCGTTACCTGCACTTCAGGCAAGGCTTGCGCACAATGTAAGGCAAATCCGCCCACCCCACAAAATAAATCCCAAACTTGCTTGGGAGCCAACTCACGAACCCAATTCTGCGCTTGACGATATAAGGCACTGGCAACGGCATCATTGGTCTGAAAAAAGCTTTTGGGGCGACAGTGAAGGGGAATATCATTCAACCGATAAGTGATGCTGGTTGTCTCTGTTAAGATGATTTCTTCTTCACCTTCTAGGATGGCCATGTCCACGGGTTGAACATTCACCGACACCACACTCTGTGCTGGTAAAGCCACCAATAAACTCGGTAACTGCTGACGTAACAAGGCAACAGCAGAGGTAGAACGCAATACCCAACGAATCAACCATTGCTCTGTCGATTGACTGTAAGACACCAACACGAACTTCAACTCACCATCGCGCCTAGCAATAGAATAAGGCATCAACTGACAGTGAGTAATCCATTGCTTTAAGTGCTGAAAAACCTGTTGAAACGCTAACGGATATAAGGGACAAGCGGTAAGATCAACCGACTGACCATCTGCGTGACTGATGCCTAATACAGGATTCTGCCAATGCCCAGAGACAGCCATTTTCGCTTTGTTGCGAAACGCAACCTCAGCACTAGCCTGAATGGGCAACCACTCAATCGCACGAAATGCAGTCAACCGTGATTCTGCAAGCCTCTGCTTTTCTTGCAATTGCGAGGCATAATCCTCAGACAACCAACGACAAGATGAACAACGCCCTGCCGTAAAATCTGCGCACTGAATCACTGCACCATCACC
>CAZLOM010000014.1:1259-15910 GCA_964561185.1 uncultured Piscirickettsiaceae bacterium | reverse complement strand
AACACAGGAATGTTCACCTTCTCGAACATCTTGTAACCCTTGCGTGCATCCAACAACGCCAAATCTTGCGGTGTGGTCACAATCAAAGAGCCAGATACGGGAATTTTTTGCGCTAAGGTCAGCTGGGCATCGCCTGTACCTGGTGGCAAATCCACGACCAAAAAGTCTAAATTTCCCCAATTGGTTTCATTGAGCAGTTGCATCAAACTGCCTGTTAAGACTGGACCGCGCCAAATCATGGGTGAATCGGCTTCAATTAAAAAACCAATCGAGTTGACCTTCACCCCATATTTTTCTAAAGGCTCCATTGTCTTGCCGTCGTTACTATAAGGACGCTCACCCGACAAGCCTAACAATAACGGCATACTTGGTCCATAAATATCAGCATCTAAAATGCCTACCTTAGCCCCTTCACTGGCTAGGGCCAACGCCAGATTCACTGCGGTGGTACTTTTACCTACCCCACCCTTACCTGAAGCCACAGCAATGACATTGCTCACGCCAATAATGGGTTCAATATTCGATTGTGATTGACGAGATTTAATTGCTGTCACAAAATCAATTTGCGAAATACTTAATGCAAAGGTTTTAGCGCGTGCTGTCAACTGCTCACGCCAATCTGACCACAAGGATTGTGCAGGAAAAGGCACTTCAAACACCAATGCCAACCCACCCAGTGGGTTGATCTGAGCAGAAATTAGCCAATCGGCAAAGGCTTGTTGCGTTAAGGGTTCATATTGATCTTGCAGAGCCTGAGACAAACGCTCTTGTACTTCCGCAGGTAATGCTTTTGCAAACCATTTATTCAACCAAGCCTTCATATCTCTCCTTACCTGTTTACGCGAGTATGGGAATCAAGCAAACAACTCAATTCTGTTTTGACCTTTTTGGCTCTGTTCATACTGACTGGTGAAAAAATCTACAATCGCTTGATAGGTTTTACGTGCCTCATCATAACGCGCAAACAATTGATTCAAAGAAGCCAGACGATCCGCTTCTTCCTTAGCTCGCTTATCTTCTTGCTCTTTTGCTTGCTGATCTTGCTCCGATTGCGTCATTGGTTGACCCGCCGCATTCAGAAGGCTTGTCGTCTGCGCTGTGTCCGTTGTGTTTTCTGTTGTTGTGTCACTTACCTGCTGATCGGTTTGCTGATTGTTTTGCAAACGGTCAATTTCTGCTTTTACATCGGCTTGCTGACTTTCGGTTTGTTTTAAGGCTTCTTTTTTGCTTTCTACTTTTTGCGCTTCATGCTGTTGTGTTTGTGTTTTTTGATCTTCATCTCCCACTTGTTGATTTTGGGCTTCCTCAATCGCCAACTCTCGTACGGCCTGCATCCGCATTTGTCTGGCTTGATCGGCTACCTTAAAATCTTGCGGTGATGGACTGGCTGGCGACAAGGCGGCTTGAACAATGGTATCTGCCTTAGTGATGGTTGCTTCAGGATCATCCGCAACAGGAGATACATCGATACCAACCTCACCACCAATGGCGTATTGTTTGCCATTAGGCCCTTCTTGATAGGTATAGCTTGCACCAGAAGTGGCATATTGCCCCGCCGCCGCCAAATGCGCCGCTTCGTGCATTTTAACTTCATTGTCTCTGGCTTGTAAGCGCGTTAAAAACTCCTGATCATTCGGTGTCAACAGCGCATCTGATTTCACGGACTCAGCCTGTAATGACTGAGCTTGTTGAGACAAAGTCACACGATCTGGTTGAGTGACAGACGCTTTTTTTTTCGTTAATACAGAAAGGCTATCAACTTCAGATGAGGACTTAACATCGCTCACCGATGAACCATTGCTCGTGCTTTCGGGTGAGCGAACCCATTCAGCTGATTCCTGTTTTAATGCTTGTGTTTCCATGATCTCTTCCCTCTCTTCGCATTTTAGATGAATACGAATAATCACCACATATTTTCATCCAGTACGCACATTTCTTACCATTATGCGCCTTATTTAGACTGTTGTAAACGATCAATCATCGAGGTTGTTGAATGTCCTTGCCAAAAATCCAGCACTTTAACCTCTCCGCCTGCTAACAACACACAATCAGCCCCTGCAATCTGTGCAATTTGGTAGTCGCCCCCTTTCACCAACACATCGGGTTTAATCTGACAAATTAACGAGGCAGGGGTATCCTCTTCAAATGCCACCACCCAATCGACACTTTCAAGCGCGGAGAGCATTTCCATACGAACCTCTAGGGTGTTGACGGGACGGGATTCACCTTTTAACCGTTTGACTGAAGCATCAGAATTAACGGCAACCACCAACCTATCTCCTAAGGCTTTAGCGGAACGCAAATAACGGATATGTCCGGGATGTAACAAATCAAAACAGCCATTGGTCATGACCACACGTTCACCTAAGGCTTGTGCTTGTCTGACCCAAGCGGTTAAGGTATCCCAGTGATGGGCTACCGACCCAGTATGAGCAGGAGGATGAACTGCTGTGCTTAACTCATCCAAGGTCACGACGGATGTGCCTAATTTTTTAACCACCAGCCCTGATGCAGCATTTGCCAAGCGTACAGCTGAAGTTAAGGACAAACCACTGGCGACCGCTACCGCTAAGGTTGCCATTGCCGTATCCCCCGCTCCTGTCACATCAAACACTTCAAGTGCCTGAGTCGGCAGATGATGGGCTGGCTGATCGGCTGTCACCAACGACATTCCTGCCTCACTGCGCGTTACCAACAAGGCAGATAAGTCTAGACGCATCAACAAGTCTTTACCTGCCTGAGCAATGCTATCATCCGTAGAAACCTGTCCAACAATGGTTTGAAATTCTGACAAATTAGGCTTAATCAGGGTTGCACCACGATAACGATTAAAGTCCGTTCCCTTAGGATCAACAAACACAGGTTTATGCAGGCGTTTTGCTAATTGGATCATCTCCTGCACGGCAACTAACGACCCTTTTGCATAATCTGAAATCACCAAAATATCATAATTTGGTAGAAATTCAGCTACATGACTCAACAAGGATTCAGCAATACTGGGATCAGGGATTTGCTCAAAGTCTAAGCGAATCAACTGTTGTTGCCGACTCATGATGCGCAATTTACGAATGGTTGTTACCCGTTCTGAACGCACCCAATAGGGGGACACACCTGCTGTGACCAACAGGTCATCCAACTGATCACCTGCCTCGTCTTGACCGATCAAACCAATGATGCCAACCTCCGCCCCTAAGGCAACCGCATTCATCGCCACATTGGCGCAACCACCAGCCACCACATCATTATGCGTCACTTTCACCACGGGGACAGGAGCCTCTGGCGAAATACGTCCCGTATCGCCACGCCAATACTGGTCGAGCATCACATCACCGACCACCAACACCCGAGCACGCGAAAAATCTAACACTGCTTTGTCCTCTCACAACCTAATAGAATATGTTACCCAATCAATAGGGTGCAACGGGAAAAGAACCCAAGAGTTTATAGAAACTACTGCTTTCAGCAACACGCGTTAATACTGACTTGAGCGGCTCCTGATCCGCATGTCCTTCTAAATCTGCATAAAACACATAACTCCATTTTGCCTGCTTAGAAGGACGCTCCGTTAGGCGTGATAAGCTGATGTTTTGCTCGGCAAAAAACCCTAAAATCTCATGCAAAGCACCTGGACGGTTCGGCATTGAGAAAATAATGGAGGTTTTGTCGAGTCCACTCGGTGCACTGGAATGACGGGCTAAAATCCAAAAGCGTGTGGTGTTATCGGGTTGATCTTCAATGCTTTGTGCCAATACACGTAACTGATATAAATGACTGGCTTGCTCAGAGGCAATAGCCGCTGACTCAGGATGTTCAGAGGCATAAACCGCCGCTGAGGCATTGCTTTCCATCGGCATTTGCACCGCCCAAGGTAAGTTTTGACGTAACCACTCTCGACATTGCGCCAACGCCTGCGCGTGTCCAGCAACCACTTTGACTTGATCTAATGAGGCTTGATTGGCCAATAGATTGTGATGAATGGCTAGGTTCACCTCCCCACACACCTTCAACTCTGTTTTAAGCAGTAGGTCTTGAGTAATATTCACCGCCCCTTCGGTAGAATTTTCAACAGGCACGACACCATAATCGGTACGATTCTGCTCAACCGCTTGCACCACATCAGCAATGGTCGGCACGGCTAATGACTGAGCACCTAAACCAAAATGCTTAATCGCTGCCGCCTGACTGAAAGTTCCCTCAGGGCCAAGATAAGCAACACGAATCGGTTGCTCTAACGCCAAGCAGGCAGACATGATTTCACGAAACAACCGCCCCATCACCGCATCACTGAGCGGTCCCTCATTACGACTCATCACCTCCCGCAAGACCTGCGCCTCTCGCTCTGGACGATAAAAAATCGTTTCAACCTTACCCCCCTGTGTTTTAATATGCGCGACCTCTTGCGCTAACTTGGCACGTTCGGTAATCAAGGTTTGGATTTGAGCATCAACAGCATCAATTCCTTGACGAATTTCACCTAAGCGTTTTTGCTCTTCTGCTGAAGTCATATCTGAGGATTCCTTTTTTTCTTGTTGATGCACGATTTTGATGGGTTAAGCTATCTCATGATGGTTAGCCCATGCTGAATAGCCGCTATTCTAGCACATTTCTAATCAGACGCTGAGAAGGAACACAAGAGAAAACGCAGAGAGCAAGATGAAATTGTGGAAAGAGGAAAATCAACAGAAAGCAGAAAGAAAAAGCGAAAAGAAAATCTGAAAAAAACAGAAAGAAGACAGAAAAGAAAAAAGGCAACACAATTGTGTTGCCTTCGAATATGGCGCAGCGGACGGGACTCGAACCCGCGACCCCCGGCGTGACAGGCCGGTATTCTAACCGACTGAACTACCGCTGCAAATTTTGGTGGGCACAGAGAGATTCGAACTCCCGACCGCCTCGGTGTAAACGAGATGCTCTACCAGCTGAGCTATGTGCCCGATTTTATCGGTGAGTTAACCAGTTACTGATTAACGCTAATGTGGCGCAGCGGACGGGACTCGAACCCGCGACCCCCGGCGTGACAGGCCGGTATTCTAACCGACTGAACTACCGCTGCAAATTTTGGTGGGCACAGAGAGATTCGAACTCCCGACCGCCTCGGTGTAAACGAGATGCTCTACCAGCTGAGCTATGTGCCCGAAACTTTGTAACAGACTGCTTGGGGTTAAGCATTTGTATGTCTGCACTGCTTCAATACCGCTTATATTACAGGCTTTCTTTTTTCTTGTCAAATCATTTGTGAAAACTTTTTAACAATTTTATTACGAAACCCTGTAAATCAATCACTTAGTTACTGACGCTGCATTAACAGCATCTTTCAGCCCCTTACCCGCTACAAAACGAGGTAATTTTGCCGCGGCGATTTTAATCTCTTTACCCGTTTGTGGGTTACGACCTGTTCTTTCCGCACGTTCGCTCAACTTAAAGGTACCAAAACCAATAAGCGTTACCGCATCACCAGCAACCAATGCCTTAGTGACGGCATCTAAGGTAGCATCTAAGGCCTTTTGTGCTTGCGCCTTGGTTAAACCAGACTCTGTTGCAATCGCACTGACCAATTCCGTCTTATTCATAAACACTCTCCTCAAATTGTGTTACATCTGTTACGAACCCACCCATGAACATTGATTGCGCCAACATTCACAACCAATAACTGAGTTTATACACTTGACAGTAAAATCCTGTCAAGTAAGATCACCATCAAACTGCAATTTTCCGCAATTTAGTGCGTTATAATCTGTTTTGGATGCACAAATGCCGTCTCAACCAGCGTTTCTGCCTCAGCAGGCAAAGGCTGTGGGGTTTGTGTTAAGGCTATTTGCAAAACCTCATCAATCCAACGAACAGGATGAATCTCTAAGTTGTCTTTAACCTCATTGGGCACATCTTTGAGGTCACGTACATTGTCATGAGGAATTAACACTGTTTTAATTCCGCCACGTAACGCCGCCAATAGTTTTTCTTTGAGTCCACCAATGGGCAAGACCTCACCACGTAAGGTAATCTCACCTGTCATGGCAACGTGGCTATTCACAGGAATCTTGGTTAAACTCGACACCAACGCCGTGGTAATGGCAATCCCTGCCGAAGGACCATCCTTGGGGGTTGCACCCTCAGGTACGTGCAAGTGCAAATCAACCTGCTCGAAACGCTTGGCTTCAATTCCCAAAAGATCACCACGCGCACGAACCACACTCATCGCTGCCTCAATGGATTCCTTCATCACATCGCCTAGTTTTCCTGTACTCGACAATTTACCCTTACCTGGCATCATGGCAGACTCAATGGTCAACAACTCACCACCGACCGATGTCCATGCCAATCCTGTGACTTGTCCAATACGAGGCTCAACATCCGCCAACCCAAAACGATAACGTGCTACCCCTAAATACCCCTCTAGGGTATCCATATTGACCACAATCGGTGCGCTCGCCTCTCCTAAGGATAATTGCTTCACCGCTTTACGTGCCAGTTTGGCAAGTTCACGATCTAAACCACGTACGCCAGCCTCTTTGGTATAGGTACGAATAATATGCAATAAGGCTTCATCTTCTAAGGTCAACTCGCCTACCGACAACCCATGATCAACCAATTGCTTCGCCCATAAGTGTTCTTTGGCAATATGCAATTTTTCTTGCTCGGTATAACCTGACAAGCGAATGATCTCCATGCGATCCAATAAGGCTTCAGGAATGTCTAATGAATTAGAGGTCGCAATAAACATCACTTCAGATAAATCAACACCCACATCAAGATAATGATCGCTAAATTGTTTGTGCTGTTCAGGATCCAAGACCTCTAGTAATGCGGCGGCAGGATCGCCTCGGAAATCACGTGCCATCTTGTCAATTTCATCTAACAAAAATAAGGGATTCTTGACCTTAACCTTTGCCATTTTCTGAATGATTTTACCGGGCATTGCCCCTAAATAAGTACGTCTATGACCGCGAATCTCCGCTTCATCACGAACACCACCCACCGAAAAACGCACATACTCACGATGTGTTGCTTCAGCAATCGAATGCGCTAGTGAAGTTTTACCAACCCCAGGAGGCCCTACCAAACACAAAATCGGGCCACGCAAATGCTTAACACGGCTCTGCACCGCGAGATACTCTAGTATGCGTTCTTTCACCTTATCTAAGCCATAATGATTTTCATTAAGCAGTGCTTGCGCTTTTGCCAAATCACGATGCACACGGGTACGCTTTTTCCATGGCACGTCTAATAGCCAATCAATGTAATTGCGAACAATGCTCGCTTCAGCGGACATAGGCGGCATGGCTTTTAATTTTTTCAACTCAGCATGCGCCTGTTTTGCCGCTTCTTCGGTCATGCCTGCTTCGTCAATGCGTTTGCTATAACGCTCAAACTCATCAGGCTCACTGCCGTCTAAATCGCTTAACTCTTTATTGATGGCTTTAATTTGCTCATTGAGGTAATACTCGCGTTGATTTTTTTCCATCTGTGACTTCACGCGTTTGCGAATCTTTCCTTCCAACTCTGTATTTTCAATTTCAGACTCAATATACTGCAACAATCGCTCTAAACGCGCTTCAAGACTGGCTAAGGCTAAGAGCTCTTGCTTTTCTGACAACTTCAAGGACAAATGCGCGGCAATCACATCAACGAGCTGTGTTGCCTGATTCAGTTCTTTCACTGAGTTAATGACTTCTGTAGGAATCTTACGATTGGTTTTCGCATAATTGGCAAATTGTTTTTGTAAGGTCATGAACAACGCAGAGACCGCTTTTTCATCAATCAAGGAATCTGCTAACAATTGCGCATCAACGCTCAAGTGATCGCCCATGTTATGAACAGCAGATACTTGATAACGCGCCTCCCCTTCAACCAACACTTTAATGGTGCCATCGGGTAGCTTCAGCATCTGCAATATGTTGGCGAGCGTACCAACTTCATACAAATCTTGCTGGGTAGGATTATCTTCAGTGATGCCGTGTTGTGTAATCAACATCACTTGCTTTTCTGCCTGCATGGCTAAGGATAAGGCCTGAACGCTAAACGCACGACCAACGAACAGGGGCATGACGGTACCAGGAAATACCACCACGTCACGTAGCGGTAAAAGAGGCGTGTTTAATAAAACGGTTTTGTGTGCTTTCATAAAAGGATCATCACTTGTGTGCTTGGTTAACTATGATACTGTTAGTAATCTATCGGACAGATAAGGCGTTACTTGAGAAAATTATAGCAGAGACAGACATCTTAGCAAGACGCGAAACAGAACCGCCTAAAAATGAGATAAAAAAAGCGGCATTACGCCGCCTTTTCCTCTGAGGTAATCGTTTGTTTCATCGGAGGTTTTTCACCTCGAACAACATCAGAATCGACAACCACTCGCGAAACGGTCTTCTCACTCGGAAGTTCAAACATGGTCTCCATGAGAATCCCTTCTACGATAGAACGCAACCCTCTCGCGCCTGTTTTACGCTTCATCGCTTCTTCAGCAATGGCTTCTAAGGCTTCGGCTTCAAACACCAACTCGGCATTTTCCATTTCAAAGAGTTTAATAAACTGCTTAACAATGGCATTTTTTGGCCCTGTCAAAATGTTCATCAAGGCAGAAACATCTAGCTCATCTAACGAGGCAATCACAGGCAAACGACCGATAAACTCAGGAATCAAACCAAAACGCATCAAGTCATCAGGTTCAACCTGACGGAAGACATCGCCCTTAGGCTGTTCTTCTTTTTCTTTGACCTTGGCACCGAAACCAATACCGCCGTCTTTATCAATGCGTTTCGCAATGACCTTATCTAAGCCTTCAAAAGCACCACCACACACAAACAAAATGCGCGACGTGTCTAATTGAACCATTTCATTAGAAGGATTCTTACGTCCACCCTGAGCTGGGATATTGGCTACCGTACCTTCGATCAACTTCAACAACGCCTGCTGAACCCCTTCACCAGATACGTCACGGGTAATGGAACGACTTTCAGATTTGCGGGCAATTTTGTCGATCTCATCAATGTAGATGATACCGCGCTGTGCCTTGGCAACATCGCCTCCCGCACTTTGAAGCAAACGATGCAGAATACTTTCCACATCATCACCCACATAGCCTGCTTCCGTCAGTGTGGTCGCATCAGCAATGGCAAAAGGCACAGAGAGAATACGCGCTAAGGTTTGTGCCAGCAACGTTTTACCAGAACCTGTTGGTCCGATTAACAGAATGTTACTTTTTGCCATTTCGACAGAGTCATCTGCAATCGCATTTAAGCGCAACCGCTTATAATGGTTGTAAACAGCAACCGCCAGTACCTTTTTGGCAGGATCCTGACCGATCACATAATCATCTAGAATGGTCTTGATTTCAACTGGGGTTGGTAACTGCGCCAAATCAAACTGATCTGCGGCTGAGCTCATTTCATTGGCTAAGTCTTCACCAAATTCTTCGGCAATAATTTCACGACACAAGTCCACGCATTCGTTACATATAAATACGGAAGGACCAGCGATCAACTTCTTAACCTCGTGTTCACTTTTTCCACAAAAAGAACACTGAAAATCTGCAACCTTTTTTCTCGACATATCAAAACCTTTTGCTAACCAAACTTATTCAGGGCGCGATGTCAAAACCTGATCAATCAATCCGTACTCAACCGCTTCCGCACTGCTCATGAAGTTATCACGATCGGTGTCTTGTGCGATTTTATCTATCGGTTGACCAGAAAAATCTGCCATATGCTGATTTAAGCTTTCTTTCAAACGTAGAATTTCACGGGCATGAATTTCGATGTCACTGGCTTGACCACGCATACCGCCTAAGGGTTGGTGAATCATAATACGCGCATTCGGCAAGGCATAACGCTTGCCTTTTGTACCCGCCGCCAATAAAAACGCGCCCATACTCGCCGCTTGTCCCATACACAGGGTACTGACATCTGGCTTAATAAATCGCATGGTATCAAAAATAGCCATCCCCGCTGTCACCACACCACCAGGTGAGTTGATATAGAGGTAAATGTCTTGTTTGGGGTTTTCTGCTTCTAAAAATAGCAACTGAGCCACCACCAAACTGGCATTATGCTCTTCGATAGGACCCGTCAAGAAAATCACACGTTCTTTTAACAGACGCGAATAAATATCGTAGGCACGCTCGCCACGACCAGACTGCTCGACCACCATGGGCACTAAAGCACCCATGGTTTCACTGGCACCTGCTGACCAACTATTGCTAAGGATCATTGATTAACCTGCCAAACTGTCTAAAGATTTCGTTACAGGGGTTACTTTTGCTTGAGCAAAAACCAACTCGACAATCGCATGCTCTAACGCAAGCCCTTCCACCTGTTGACGACGTTGTTTATCGTTTAAGTACCATTGAATGAATTGCTCAGGCTCATCATAACCATCCGCTTCTAAAGCAAGCAATTCTTTTACCTTGTCTTCTGAAGGGGTTAGGTTGTGCTTTTTAATGATTTCAGCCATTAACAACCCCATTGACACGCGCTCACCTGCGGTGGCTTTCATCTGCTCAACCACCTCTGATGAAGGCTTGCCTTGACCGCGTTCGTGCATTTCTTTGAGCATGGATTCAACTTCATGGAACACCAAGCTTTTTGGCACATCAAAAGTTACCGCTGACGTTAAGGCATCCAACACAAATTCACGATTTTCACGCATCAGTGATAAGTTAACTTGACGTGCTAGATTTTTGCGCACATCTTCTTTGAAGGCATCCACATTGCCGTCTTCGATACCAAAAGCCGACATAAATTCCGCATCAACCTCTGGTAATGACGCACGTTGCACGCTATTTACCGTGATGTCGAACTGAGTTTCTTTACCCGCCAAGTGCGCCGCTTGATAAGCTTCTGGGAAGGTCACATCAATGGTTTTGGTTTCGCCAGCTTTCATACCGATGATGCCTGCTTCAAACCCTGGGATCATACGACCAGAACCGAGAACCAAAGGTACATTTTCCGCTGAACCGCCATCAAACTTTTCACCATTTAGCGAACCAACAAAGTCGATATTTACCATGTCACCATCTTGTGCGGCTTCTTCAACGACCGAGAATACTTTGCGCATTTCACGTAATTTTTCAATCATCGCATCAACGTCAGCATCACTAATCTCAACCACTGACTTTTCTACACTAATGCTCGACAAGTCAGGTAAGCTGATTTCTGGGAAAACATCATAACGTGCGCTAAAACTAATGGTGTCATCTTTGAAATCGACATTTTCAATACCCAACAGCCCTGCAATCGCTACCTGTTTAGCTTTAACCGCTTGATTAAAAGCATTATATACCGCGTCTTCAATGCTTTCAGCCTGTGTTTGACCATGATAACGCTGTTGAACAAGGTTCATAGGCACTTTACCTGGTCTGAAGCCATCCATACGCATGGTTTTTTGAATTTCTTTAAGGCGACGCGCAACGCGCTCACCCACACCACTGTTTGGAACAGAAACAGTCATCACACTCACTAGGGCTTCATTGGTAGGCTGAATAGAAACTTGCATGGAATCCTCGGAAACAGTTATTGAAATAAAAATATGATTTTGCGTTATTGTACCATGAAAGTCAAGAATTCGCTGAACCCTTTGCTAACTGAGCGATACGTTGCATACTGCGCAAGATACCGCGAAAAATCAGCAATTCTTTGCCTTCTAATTGCGCTCGATGAAAAAGACGTTTCATCCGTCGCATGATACGATCATTTTTAGCAGGTTTAAGATAGTCAATTTCTAAAAGGGTTTGCTCTAAATGCGCATAAAGTTGACTCAACTCATCCATGCTTGCAGGCTTTCTACGCCACTGAGCTGCGGTATAACCTTTACGATTTTGCCACTGCATTCTCAATTCATATACAAACAATTGAATACCCATCGCCACATTTAAGACCCCATACTCAGGGTTGGTATCAACATGCCCAAGATAGTGACATAGGTCTAATTCTTGATTGGTCAATCCCGAGTTTTCACGCCCAAATACCAAGGCAACCTCAGCATCCTGCACCAGATGATCTAAAACCAATTCACTGGCAGAGCGTGCATCAACCTGTGGCCATGCACTGGTTCTTTGTCGCGCACTGGTTCCAATAACCAAAGAACACCCTGAAACGGCTTCTTCTAAAGAAGAAACGACCAAGGCTGACTGCAACACATCTGCCGCCCCACTTGCCATGGCTACTGCCAAGCCATCGGGAAATTGTTTAGGCTTGACCAAAACCAATTGCGTTAATCCCATGGTTTTCATGGCACGCGCCGCTGAACCGATATTACCGGGATGAGAAGTTTCTACCATCACAATACGTACCGCTGATAACGCAACCTGACTGATCTGCTTGTGTTGTGGAGTATTCATCTCTTTATCTACTGTTTGTTGATTATCCATCCGCGTTTTCTTCACTCCTTATAGAACAGCTTATCATCCACACTTATCCCTTGACAGATCCTCGTGCTATAATATCCGCAGTTTCTGCATTATATGTCAGACCCTATTTTACCATTGATCTAAAAAGGAATGCAGACCATGCACCCGATATTAAGTGTTGCCATCCGTGCCGCTGAACGCGCTGGCGGTTTAATTGCCAAACGCTTACAGCAAAGAGACCAGTTGGTCGTTGAAACCAAATCGCACAATGACTTTGTTAGTGAAGTTGATCGTCAAGCCGAAGCAGACATTATTCAAACCATTCAGAAATTCTATCCTGATCATGCCATTTTAGGGGAAGAGTCTGGTTCACTTGGCAAGCATCGCGAGTTTGAATGGATTATTGATCCGCTTGATGGTACCACCAACTTCCTGCATGGATTGCCACATTTTTCGGTTTCGATTGCGGTATTGCATCGTGGAAAACTCGCACATGCGGTGGTTTACGATCCCATTCGCCAAGAGTTATTCAGTGCGTCACGCGGCGGTGGTGCGCAAATGAACAACCGACGTATTCGTGTTACCACGCAACGCACCCTCAATCACTCACTGCTCGCCACAGGATTTCCTTTCCGTGACTTTAGCTATTTAGATACCTATATGGACACCTTCAAGGCTTTTGTTACCCAAACCTCTGGCATCAGACGTGCAGGATCTGCCGCTTTGGACTTAGCCTGGGTAGCCGCTGGTCGTGTTGATGGATTTTGGGAGTTCAATCTCAGCCCTTGGGATATTGCCGCGGGCGCACTGATTGTACAAGAAGCTGGCGGTGTCGTCTGCGATTTCGCTGGGGGCGAAAACTTCCTCAAGTCAGGTAATATTGTTGCCAGCAACCCTAAATTACTCGCACAAATGATGAAAACACTCGCGCCACAGCTACCTGAAGCCTATCGTCGTTAATGTATATCACCATCCTGTCCATTCACCTCGGCACGAACCACGCAGTTACGACCTTGGTGCTTGGCACGATACAATGCCTTGTCCGCAAACATCATCGCTAAACCAAGAGCGTCTGGCATTTCTTCACTGGCTACCCAACCGATACTAATGGTTTGATAAAACTCCACACGCTTCGCGGCATGAATGATTTGAGCCGCAGTTGTTTGACGAAGATGCTCGAACCATTCTTCTGCCTTAGCAACCAAATCTCCCGTTAAAAACAGAACAAACTCTTCTCCCCCCAAACGAGCAACCAACTGATCCTCAGGAACTAAAGTTAGCAATAGTTTTGCCATTTGTCTTAGGGCTTCATCCCCTGCTTCATGACCATATGTATCATTGATTTTTTTGAAATGATCAATATCTAACATGGCAAGTACCATTGGCTTGCGATCTTTCAAGCAGGCTTGATAACGCTTTTCAGCGGTTGCCAAAAAGTAACGTCGATTATACAACTGGGTTAAGAAATCTCGATTGGCGCGTTCACGCATGGTATCCAGCAAGCGCAACATATCCAGATTTTGATCCACACGACAGATGAACTCCTCTCTCGTGTAGGGCTTCACCAGAAAGTCATTGGCACCCACTTTCAAAAACTCGGTCGCGCCATTGCTACCGTCTGTCGCAGTGACAGCGATGACAGCAATTTCATCCTTTCCTTTGAGTTTTCGTAACGCCTTTGTTAATTGCAGACCGTCCATATTGGGCATATGATAATCAGTCACCACCAAACGCACAGGATGTTGATTCAATACCGCTAGGGCTTCCACCCCATCTTTGGCTGTCAGCACGCTTAACCCATGTACGGATAAAAAATAAGACACTTGCGCACGATAAGCCGCTGAATCGTCCACCACTAATACGGAAATTTTAGCATTATTTTTATGTCGCTGAATAAGTTCGATGGTTTCCCGAGCGGTTTCCTCAGGATTGTCTTCCTGATTTAACAAATAATTAAGAATGCCTTTGGTTGCAAACAGATTACGCACCTCTGGCGTTAAGCGATTGGCTAACACAACGGTTGGTACTTTGTACTTTAAGGCAAGCGAAATCAACTCAGACGACTGCAAGGTTGCTGAGGCATCACCGTGATAATAAGGAATCACCACATAACTAACCACTGCCTCACTGAGATAGGCATTCACCTCCTCAAGCGTTTGCGCGGAGACCGTATGACACTCTGCAAACTGCTGATGACACAGGCTCTCAAAAACGGGCATTAGCTCTGGCAAATTGACAAGTAATAGATTCACAACATGACACCTCACATAACCCTAAACAACTAACCCTAAACAACTAACCCTAA
>CAZLOM010000014.1:0-1159 GCA_964561185.1 uncultured Piscirickettsiaceae bacterium | reverse complement strand
TAACCCTAAACAACTAACCCTAAACAACTAACCCTAATTAACCCGCTAACACTCGATCAGCTAACCAATCTGCCATCCCCGATAACTGTGGATAGTTTTTTGCTGTTCGCCAAGCATAGTTTGCGACAACAGGCAAATCAGCAAGATAGCGCATTTTACCATCTCTATAGGCAAGTCGTGCAAAAATACCCAAGACTTTCAGATGCCGCTGTAATCCCATCAACTCAAAAGATTGCACAAAAGCTAACCACTCAGACTGACTCACAAGATCGACAGCAGTCAATTGCAGAAAATAATAACGCAACCATTCAGTTACCTGATCAGCAGGCCACACCAAATAGGCATCCTTCAACAAAGAAACCGCATCGTAGGTCAAGGCACCTTGCACCGCATCTTGAAAATCAATGACCCCAATACCCTGCTCAGTGATCATTAAATTGCGGCTGTGATAATCACGATGCACCAGCGTTTGAGGTTGCGCTAACGCTGACGCAACCAATTGCGCTTGCCATTCTTGCCATGCCATCTGTTCAGTTCGACTCATTGACACCGACAAATGTTCGCGCAGAAACCAATCGGGCAGTAATTGCATTTCTTGCCTCAGCCGATCTTCATTATAAATCGGTAAGCGAGCACTGACTGCTGAACAATCTGGATGCGTTTGCCAACTGGCGAGAAGCTTTAAGGCTTGTTGATACTGTGTATCGACCACTGCCTCTGATACATTAGTCACCGCTTGTGCAAATAACTGATCACCAAAATCTTGCAATAGCATAAATCCTTGAGTTTCCTCATAAAGATAGATTTCAGGAACAGAAACAGACAAGCGAGAAAACACCTGCTGAACCTGTACAAAAGGACGAATATCTTCCTGTGGTGGTGGCGCATCCATCACCATTGCCGATAGGTCATCTCTTTGCCAACGATAATAACGGCGAAAACTGGCATCCCCCGCTAAGGCGGTTAAATTTCCTTCGCGCCAATCATGATGTTGGTTAAGCCAAGCGGTGAGGTCAGAAAAACGATCTTCTGATGGGGAAGCGAAACGATCTTGCATAAAAACACGTAACTTTTTAACTTTGCTTAAAAGACAACCCGATGCGACAAACGAAAGCAATAAACAGGTTCAACAATTTGTATTGTCCGTATTGTACCAAAA
>CAZLOM010000013.1:19141-24559 GCA_964561185.1 uncultured Piscirickettsiaceae bacterium | reverse complement strand
GTGGGTTATCCAATCGAATAACAGGTGAAATATGTCGCTGTTGTCCCACCCGCAATCTGATCAAGGTGCGTGGCAAAACTTCTAAGGCAGCCACAGTCCGCCCAGTACACAGGGACGGGTTTGTCCTGTAATCTGGGTGAGGTCGATAGGCTGTTGTGTCAGTCGCGCATAGCCCAAATAAGCAAATAACATCGCTTCTAGGGCATTGCTTTTATAGCCGTTGACATCGGTTTTTGCTACTGTCCAATCAGGTAGGTATTGAACCAATTTTTCTGTTAGGGCGAGATTGTGTACGCCACCCCCACACAGCCAGAGTTTTCCAGCGGGATGTGGTGCGAGTTGTTGCGCGATGCTGATCACCGTCATCTCCAGCAAACTGCTTTGAATGACAGCAGGGGGCAAGTGTTCTTTGCCTGCATGAATGAGTTGTGCCTGTAACCAATCGAGAGAGAAGTCTTCACGTCCTGTGCTTTTCGGAACTGACTGCTGAAAAAAAGGATGTTTGAGCAGATAGCCTGTGAGTGCTTGATCTGCTGGTGCTGACTTTGCCCAATGTCCGTTTGGGTCAAAGGCGGTGTCTGCGGTTGGGTGATGCAGACGATACCAAGCATCGAGTAAGGTATTGGCAGGTCCCGTATCAAAACCAAGGGTGCGTCCATCAGGAAACAGCAGGCTGAGATTGGCGATGCCACCTAGGTTTAAGACAGCGACCATCTGGTCTGTTTCAGCAAATAAGCGTTGGTGTAGGCTTGGAGCCAGCGGAGCCCCTTGACCGCCTAATGCGATGTCGTCCATGCGAAAATCACCTGCTGTGGCAATGCCTGTGTATTTGGCAATGATCGCAGGATGCCCGAGTTGTAAGCTGAAAGGATGCTCACCTGTTGGGTGGTGCCAAACGGTTTGCCCGTGACTGCCGATGACTGAGATTTCGTTTGCTGATACGCCAACTTGTGCCAGAAAGCCAGTGATCGCCTGTGCGAAGGCTTGTCCACAGGCGGTGTCTAACTGCCCCAGTCTTTGCAGGCTGATATGTGGGATTTCTGGTAGGCTAATCAACTGTTGTTGTAAGCTACTTTGCCAAGGATATTCTGCCTCAGCAATCAGGCGAGGGGTGTGTGTGTCCGCGTGCCATTCCACCAAGGCAAGATCAATGGCATCAACACTGGTTCCCGATAATATGCCGAGCGTGAGTAACTGATCTTTTGCCTTGTGTGCGAGCGGTGGTTTGTTACTCAAAGTCTATCACTTGGCGAGCGATCTGCTGTGCAGGATCTTCCACTTTTTGTCCTAGACTTTCCATGACCTGCGACAAGCGAGTATCGGGGTTGTTCATTGCTTGTCGATAGTGAGCTACTTGTTTCAGGAAAGTATTCTTTTCTTTTGCTGCAATAGGGGTTGCTTCAGTGAATTTTACGCCCATTGGGTCAACGTGTTGCCCTTTGATGCGGAACTCGTAATGTAGGTGAGGTCCTGATGCCAATCCCGTCATGCCAACATAACCAATGACATCGCCTTGCTTAACCGTTTGTCCTGCGCCATATTTACCAAATTTTGATAAATGTCCGTAGGCGGTTGAGTAGGTTGCACCGTGCTGAATCGTGACCATGTTACCGTAGCCATTACTCCACCCTTTTAGGGTGATTTTACCATCACCCGTGGCATGAACAGGCGTACCAATTGGTGCGCCATAGTCAACGCCCTTATGCGCTCTTACGCTATGTAATACTGGGTGGAATCGTGCATTGGTAAAGCCAGAGGTAATGCGCACATAATCAACAGGGTTGCGGGTGAATGCTTTGCGTAGGCTTTTACCTTCACCATCGAAATAGGCGCGTTCTCCGCCTTCTCTATGCCAGTAGGCACTGTGTTCATTTCCATCAATGTTGATGGTCGCGCCTAAGAGTTTACCACTGCCCACGACTTCACCATCCGCAAATGGCACTTCAAAGATGGCAGTAAACTGGGTTCCTGGTTGGATTTCACGTCCGAAGTCGATGTCCCACGCAAAAATATCCGCCATGTCCATAATTTGTTGGACTTGCATGCCTGCTTTTTTGCCATCAATATAGAGTGAGTTATCAATGCTTCCCGTATAGCTAACAATTTTACTCTCAATGGGTTTGATGATTTTTTGCACCGCAAACCCACTGTCGGTACGCTCTGCTGAAACAATATTGATGGTCGAAAAATGATAATGCAAGGCAATCAGTTGATTTTGATCATCAAACTGCACTTCCATATGCGTGCCAGCACGCAATTTGCTAAAGTGTTCGCCATTAGGGCTTGACATGATTTTTCGCGCGGTGCTAAACCCAGCACCAATACGTTCCATGATGACCCCTAAATTGTCACCGTTTTGTACCTCAACCCATTTGGTAATAAATTTAGGTTGGTTACTTTCCAGTTCTTCCAAGGCGGACAAAGAAACAATGTCTGCGGTTGGGTTAGGGAGTGGCAGATCAATGTACTGCGAAGGTGTGTTCGCGGAAATAGATTCTGAAATTACTAAGGTTGTCAATGCAGTGCCTGATAAACCTAATAAGAGGCTTAACTTGGCGAGTGATTTTTTGTTAGATTTCATCATGCTGGTCATTGTTGTTACTCAAGTTTTTTCGGAGATATTAGCTACATTATACTCGTATGCTACCTGATGTAAACCCCCCATGCTTGCGTTAAAATGCTTAAATCAGTGTCGAAAAGCAGTCAATAGGCTTTATAATACGAAACATGATTGTTTCATTTTTTGGAGTAGCATAGCGTGTCTCATCAATCCACACACAACATTAAAACCTTTCAAGGCTTGATCGCCGCACTGCAAGAGTTTTGGGCGCAACAAGGGTGCGTTCTGGTGCAACCATACGACTTGAATATGGGGGCTGGGACATTCCATTCGGCAACTTTCTTACGTGCTTTAGGTCCTGAGCCTTGGCGCACGGCTTACGTTCAGCCTTGTCGTCGCCCAACAGATGGTCGTTATGGAGAGAACCCTAACCGCCTACAGCATTATTACCAATTTCAGGTATTGCTCAAGCCTTCTCCAGACAATATCCAAGACCTCTATTTACAGTCGTTAGAAATGATGGGCGTGGATCGTAAGGTGCATGACATTCGTTTTGTGGAAGATAACTGGGAGTCACCAACGCTAGGCGCGTGGGGATTGGGCTGGGAAGTGTGGTTGAATGGCATGGAAGTGACTCAGTTTACCTATTTCCAGCAGGTGGGTGGTTTAGAGTGTCGTCCAGTGTCGGGTGAGATCACTTACGGTTTAGAGCGAATTGCCATGTATTTGCAGGGCGTTGACAGCGTCTATGATCTGACTTGGGTGGAAGGTCCTCAAGGTAAAGTCACCTACGGTGATGTCTTCCATCAAAATGAAGTGGAAATGTCCACCTACAACTTTGAGTATGCCAATACCGATGTACTATTCAAAGCCTTCGATGATTGTGAAACAGCATTCAATGAACTCATTGCTAAAGACTTACCATTACCTGCTTATGAACAGGTGGTTCAGGCATCGCACAGCTTTAACCTACTCGATGCTCGCAAAGCGATTTCGGTGACAGAGCGTCAACGCTTTATTGGTCGCGTACGTGCCATGGCAAAACAAGTCGCAGAGGCTTACGTCGCACGCAGAGAAGCCTTAGGTTTTCCGATGTTGAAATCAGAAGTAGCAGGAGCATAACAAAATGAGTAAGATGAATGCAGACTTTTTAGTTGAAATTGCTACCGAAGAATTACCACCAAAAGCCTTGCCTAAATTGATGAAGGCATTCGCAGAAGGGTTAGCGCAACAAGTGACGCAAGCTGGGTTAGCCTTTGGTGCGGTAGAGCCTTTTGCAACACCACGCCGATTGGCGGTTCGAGTGCGTGACTTGCAAACTCAGCAAGAAGATCGCGTGCAAGAGCGTCAAGGACCTCCTAAAGCTCAGGCTTTTGACAAAGACGGTCAACCGACCAAAGCCCTAGAGGGATTTGCCAGAACCAATGGGGTTACGACAGCTGATTTGATTGAAATTGACACACCAAAAGGCATTTGGATGGGCGTTAAACAAGTCATCAAAGGTGGTCAAACAAAAGACATGTTACCTGCAATGGTAGAAACGGCTTTAGCAGGCTTACCCATTCCAAAGCGGATGCGTTGGGGGGCTGGTACGGCAGAGTTTGTGCGTCCTGTTAAGCAGGTTTCTCTGCTATTGGGCGAAGAAGTATTGAATTGCACCATTTTGGGTGTGGTCTCTGGTAATGTTTCTTTAGGGCATCGCGTGCATCATCCTGAGCCAGTTGTGCTAACCTCGCCAGCAACCTACGAGGAAACCTTAAAATCTGCTTTTGTCGTCGCGAATTTTGCTGAACGTGAAGCGCAGGTTGTGCGATTGGTTGAGTCAGCTTGTGCAGAGCAGGGCGTTAAAGCTGAGGTTGATCCTGAATTGGTATCGGAAGTGGCGGCACTGGTGGAATGGCCAAGTGCGGTGGTGTGCCGTTTTGATGAAGACTTCTTGCAAGTACCGCAAGAATGCTTGATTTCAACCATGAAAGCCAACCAAAAATACTTTCATACCTTGGATGATCAAGGAAAACTCACGCCAGTATTTATCGTGATTACGAATGTTGATAGTACGGATGTGTCACAAATTCGTGAAGGCAATGAAAAGGTCGTTCGTCCACGTTTGTCAGATGCGCGTTTCTTCTGGCAACAAGATTTGAAACACCCGATGGAGCACTGGCTCAAAAGTCTCAAAACCGTGGTCTTCCAAAAAGACCTAGGCAGTGTTTATGATAAGGTTGAACGTATTGAAACCCTATCAGCTGAATTGGCTAAGGCAATGAACTCATCACCTGAGTTGGCTTCGCGTGCGGCTCGTTTAGCAAAATGCGATTTAATGTCGAGCATGGTTGGCGAGTTCCCAGAATTACAAGGCATTATGGGGCGTTATTACGCGCTTAAAAATCGTGAAGACGAAGACGTTGCTTATGCCATTGAACAACATTACTGGCCTAAGTTTGCAGGTGATGAGATTCCAACGACTTCTGTAGCAAAAGCGGTTGCTTTGGCCGATAAGTTAGACAGCCTAACGGGTATTTTTGCCGTTGGTTTGATCCCAACAGGCGACAAAGATCCTTTTGCCTTACGTCGTGCCGCCTTGGGGATTTTGCGTATCTGTATTGAGGGTAACTTAGAGATTGATCTTGCGACTTGGGTCGCTGAGGCATTAACCCTGCACGGTCGTGATAATGCGTCAGAGTTAACAACTCAGGTCATGGATTTCATCATGGCGCGTCTTAAAGGCTATGCAGTAGATGCTGGCTTTAAGCCTGAATGGTTTGAAGCCGTACGAGCGGTTGGTGTGGCTAATCCATTAGATTTCTGGAAGCGATTAGAAGCCGTTGACATTTTTACGACCCTAGCCGAAGCAGAAG
>CAZLOM010000013.1:1353-19041 GCA_964561185.1 uncultured Piscirickettsiaceae bacterium | reverse complement strand
TTCTGGAAGCGATTAGAAGCCGTTGACATTTTTACGACCCTAGCCGAAGCAGAAGCCTTATCCGCGGCAAATAAGCGTATTAGTAATTTATTGAAGAAAACGGAAGAAGGCTTTGTGTCAGCGGTTAACCCTGTGAGTTTAACGGAACAGGTTGAAAAAGACTTGTGGTTTGCTTTGTGTGAAGCAGAAGTTCGTTCTCAATCGCTTTATGAAAAACGTCACTATGGTGAGGTATTGGCAGAGTTAGCCAGTTTGAAAGAGCCGATTGATGCCTTCTTCAATGGTGTCATGGTGAATGCAGAAGATGAGTCTGTGCGTCGTAATCGCTTGGCATTATTAGCAACTGCCAGCCAACTGTTTGGCTTAGTTGCGGATATTGGGCAACTATAGGGCTAAAAAAGCCAAAGGTGTAAAAGAATGACGTGTCAGGCTTGTGCGACCATTGTGGTGTCCTTTAATGGCGAGGGGTTTGCGGTTCATCGAGGGATGATGTTAGCAGACTTCTTACAGCAAAGAGGCTATACAGCAGATCAGCGTATTGCAACAGCGATCAATACACAGTTCGTGCCTAAGAGTCAGTATGCACAAACAGCATTGAATGATGGGGATCGCATTGATGTGGTCGCCCCGATTCATGGAGGCTAATGATGTCGTCTCATGTTAATGCTTCTTTTGAGTTGGCAGGAAAAACACTCAACAGTCGGTTTTTTATCGGTTCGTCCTTGTATCCTTCGCCACAGCATATGCAAGATGCTGTTAAGGTGAGCGGTGCAGAGGTGATCACGGTTGGTCTGCGTCGTCTTAATCCTAAAGAACAGGGCGGACAGGCATATTGGTCGTTGATTGAGGCTTCTGGGTGTCATATTCTGCCCAATACCGCTGGTTGTTATTCCGCTCAGGAAGCCATTGCCACAGCGCAGATGGCGCGTGAGATTTTTGGGACGGATTGGATTAAACTCGAAACGGTTGGTGATGATTATAATCTGCAACCGCATCCCTTAGAGTTGTTGATTGCCGCGGAATACTTGGTGAAAGACGGGTTCAAAGTCTTTGCTTATACCACCGATGATCTGGTCTTGGCGATGAAACTCTATGATCTCGGGGTGACAGCCATTATGCCGTGGGCAGCTCCGATTGGTACGGCTTTAGGGCCGATCAATCTCTATGCGTTAGAAGCCATTCGAGCGCGACTGCCCGATGCGTTTTTGGTGGTTGATGCAGGTCTTGGTGTGCCCAGTCATGCCACTAAGGTGATGGAACTAGGCTATGATGCTGTTCTGCTCAACTCAGCGGTTGCCCAAGCGGCAGACCCTGTTAAAATGGCAAAGGCATTTGCCTGTGCAATTGAAGCAGGGCGGTTATGCTATGAAGCAGGTCCTATTCCTGCACGTCCGACCGCAAAGCCTTCTACACCAACCTTAGGCACGCCTTTTTGGCATCAATAATGGGTTGCATCATGGTTTGGCACAAAATCTTGGTCATCTAGTGTTTTTTTGTCAGTAACTCGCGTACAATCAGTAGCATATTTTTTGTGATTATTGCGAGGTGACGCATTATGTTGAAAGCCATTATTCTTGCCGCTGGAAAAGGGACGCGTATGCGTTCTGCTTCGCCCAAGGTATTACAGCCATTAGCCGAAAAACCTCTGTTGCATCATGTACTTGATACGGTACAGCAGATGGGGGTTTCTCGCAGTGTGGTGGTTGCTGGCTTTGGGTTGGAGGCGGTGCAGTCGGCTTGCCAAAATTATGCCATCGACTGGGCAGTTCAAAGCGAGCAGTTGGGCACTGGACATGCGGTTCAACAAGCGGTAGGTCATATTCGTGACGAAGAAACCGCGCTCATTCTTTACGGTGATGTGCCTTTGATCACCATTAACACCCTCTCTCGTTTGACCGCATTGGTTGATGAACAACATCCCTTAGCACTCTTAACCATTCAGTTAGATCATCCTCGTGGCTATGGTCGTATTGTGCGCAATAAGGCGTATAAATTGCTCAGTATTGTGGAAGAGAAAGACGCAACCGATGCTCAGCGACAGATCACCGAGGTGAATACGGGGATCATGGCGGTATCAGGGCGTTATTTGAAAGGTTGGTTAAGTCGCTTAACCAATCATAATGCGCAGAAAGAATACTATTTAACCGATATTGTTGCCATGGCAGTGAGCGATGGGTTCAATGTTCATTCAACCCTTGCGGATAGTGAGATGGAAGTCTTAGGGGTGAATGATAAACGACAATTAGCGCAGTTGGAGCGTATGTACCAAGGGTCTCTCGTTGATCTGTTGATGGTGCAAGGCGTAACCGTGATTGACCCCGCTCGTGTCGATATTCGTGGTCAGGTGACTGTGGGCATGGATGTGACCCTTGATGTCAATGTGGTCTTATCGGGTAAGGTGGTGTTGGGAAATCGCGTCTCGATTGGGGCAGGATGCCAGTTGAAAAATGTGACGCTTGGCGATGATGTTTCTCTCGCGCCCTATTCTGTTTTAGAGGATTGCGTCATTGGTGAAGCCTCTCGTGTTGGACCTTTTGCCCGCGTTCGCCCTGGCACGGTGACGCAGGCGCAGGCGCATATTGGTAATTTTGTCGAATTGAAAAATGCACAATTAGGCAAGGGTGCGAAAGTCAATCATTTGAGTTACATCGGTGATGCCACCGTTGGCGAGAAGGTGAATATCGGGGCTGGAACCATTACCTGTAACTATGATGGTGTGAATAAGTATCGCACAGAAATCGGTGAGGGTGCGTTTATTGGTTCTAACTCTGCCTTGGTTGCTCCCGTGAAAATCGGGGCAGGCGCAACGATTGGTGCAGGTTCAGTGATCACCAAAGATGCACCAGAAGATCAATTAACCTTGGCAAGAGCCAAGCAGATGACCATTTCAACCTGGCAGAGACCTGTTAAACAAAATTGTAAAGAATAATGAGGAGTTGTTATGTGTGGAATTGTTGGCGGTGTTGCAGAGCGTAATGTTGTTCCTATTTTGATTGAGGGATTGCGTCGGTTAGAGTATCGCGGTTACGACTCAGCAGGATTGGCGGTGTTGAACGACTCAGGCATTGAGCGGGCGAGAGCGGTTGGTAAGGTGCAAAACTTGGCAGACTTGGTGGCTGAAGAAGGGGTTTCTGGGTTTGATGGTATTGCACATACGCGTTGGGCAACGCATGGTAAGCCTGCCGAACGCAATGCCCATCCGCACGTCTCAGAGGATCGTATCGTATTGGTACATAACGGCATTATTGAGAATGCGTTTGAATTGCGTGAAAAATTAGAAGCGCAAGGCGTGGTATTTACCTCGGAAACAGACACCGAAGTGGTGGTGCATCTGTTGGCACAGATCAGTAAAACCGAAACGGATTGGTTGATGGCGGTTAAAAAGACCTTAGCACAGCTACACGGTTCATTTGCCTTAGCGATTCTGAATAAGGACATTTCTGGACGTTTGATTGTGGCGCGTCAAGGCAGTCCCTTGGTGATTGGCAAAGGTTTTGGCGAGCATTTCGTGGCATCGGATCAGATGGCATTACTGCCTGTGACACAACAGTTTATCTTCTTAGAAGAGGGCGATGTGGCAGATGTTACTCGTGATCGCGTGACCATTTATGACAAAGATTGGCGATTGCTGGATGCGTCAGCGCGTCCTGTGGTGCAAAGCAATTTGACCATGGATTCGGTCAGTAAGGGTGAGTTCCGTCATTTTATGGCGAAAGAAATTCATGAGCAACCTAGCTTGATTGCCGAGTCGTTAGAAGGTCGGTTACTGCCAACGGGTGTGGTTTCCAATCTGTTAGGCCCTGACTCAGATGAGATGTTGAAAGAGATTCAGGCGATTAAAATTGTCGGTTGTGGTACAAGCTTCCTATCAGGGGAAGTCGCACGTTATTGGTTAGAATTTTTGGTCGATATGCCCTGTCAGGTCGAGATCGCCAGTGAGTTCCGTTACCGTCAACCATCGATGTTTCATAATACGCTAATGGTGTTTATTTCTCAGTCAGGTGAAACGGCAGATACCCTGTCAGCCATGCGTGAAGCCAAAGCGAGAGGCTTTAGAACCCTTGCGGTGGTCAACGTGCCAGAAAGCTCGATGGTGCGTGAGGCGGATATGGTTCTGCTGACCCGTGCAGGTCGTGAAATGTCGGTGGCATCTACCAAAGGCTTTACCACTCAGTTGGTCGCAATGATGCTGTTGGTCTTGGCAATCGGTAAGGCGAAGGGCAATTTGTCGGCAGAAAAATCGCAAGAGCTGGTGAATGAGCTGCGTGCGTTACCTGATGTGATTCGTCATATTCTAACCAAAGAAAAAGAAGACGAAATTCGTCAGATGGCAGAGAAATTGGCGTTGAAAGACAATGCGATGTTCTTAGGGCGTGGCTTTATGTACCCGATTGCGGAAGAAGGCGCGTTGAAGATGAAAGAGTTATCCTACATCCACGCTGAAGCCTATCCTGCTGGTGAATTAAAGCATGGTCCACTTGCGCTGATTGATGAAAAGATGCCTGTGGTGTCGGTTGCTCCCAATGATGTGCTGTGGGCAAAACTTAAGTCTAATCTTGAGGAAGTTTCAGCACGCGGTGGCGAGTTATTCGTATTCTCGGCGGCAGGCATGATTGACCCAAGCGAGTTCGAACACGCGCGTTATCACAATATTTGCTTGCCAATTACCTTAACGTCGCTTGCGCCTGTGGCGTATGTCGTGCCGTTACAGTTGTTGGCGTATCATACGGCGGTGATTCGTGGTACGGACGTGGATCAACCCCGTAATTTAGCAAAAAGCGTGACAGTTGAGTAGGTTTTGTGTGATGAGCGTCATAAAATTGACACTTCTTGTGTCTTTTATCTAAACCTTTTAGTCTTAAGGTCGATAATGCTAGTGTGAACGAAAGAGGAGTCCACACTATGTTAGAAACGTTATTGGTATTAGGTGGCGTGGTGTACTTGTGGCTTGTCTTCAAGCACCGTGATGACATTAAAAAATGCTTTTAGTTTTGAAAGCACACACGAAAAAAAGCCCCAGCAATGGGGCTTTTTTTTTCGATTAGGATGATCTTGCAGGAAAATATCAAAAAAACATAGCCTGCAAGCCTATAAGAATCCTGATTTTTGAGTGAGATTAAGGCTGTTGTAAAAATCTTTTTGTTGTCAGAAGGTCTATTTGTCGAGATAATTAACCATTATGAATGTCCTTTTCTTATTATCACTTGCCATGTTGGCGGTGTTGTTATACTTACCACAATGGCAGAGTCAGCGGATATTAGCTAAGTATCGTGTACCGCACCCAACCTTACCAGGAACAGGAGCGCAGTTTGCCGAACATTTGTTGTTATCCCAAGGCATTGCTCATGTCCGAGTGGAAGAAACGACCATGGGAGATCATTACGATCCCATCGCAAAAGTGGTTCGTCTGTCGCGTGAGAATTTTAACAGTAATTCTTTGACCGCTATTGTGACCTCAGCGCATGAAGTGGGGCATGCCATTCAAGACGCTCAAGGGTTTGAACCCTTGCACAGAAGAACTGAGTTGGTGACTCGGGCGCAACACTTTGAAAAGTTGTCGGGTTGGGCTTTGTTAGCCTTGCCTGTCCTATTGGTGGTTGTCCACAGTCCTCTCTTAGGGTTAATTGCCTTTGGCTTAGGGTTTGTGTCGCAATTTGGTGGCGTTTTGGTTAGTATTACCACCTTACCCGTAGAATTTGATGCCAGTTTTAAGCGAGCCTTACCGCTTCTAACAGAAGGGGGATGGTTAAGCCCGAAGGAGTTACATATTGCACGGAGCATTCTACGTGCTTGTGCCATGACCTACGTGGCGAGTTCATTGTCGAATTTATTGAATTTATGGAAGTGGCTCAAAGCCATTCGCCGTTAATAAGGAAGGTATTTTGAAAGGATTGAAAAGATCATGAGTGCGCTTTGGTCTGCTTGTTTAGAGCATTTAGAACACACGGTTACACCACAACAGTTGAATACGTGGATTCGTCCTTTGCAGGCAATTGAAAAACCAGAACAGCGAAAATTACAGCTGGTCGCACCCAATGAATTCTTTTTCACGTGGGTGAAGGATAAGCTCTGGGAGCATTTGAGTGATGCCTTCAATCGCGTTCAACCAGATCCAGCACAGCCATGGCAATTAGGGATTGATGTTGGGCAGTTTAATCAGGTTGAAATTGTGACCGAGCAGCCTTTGCCTGCTTATACAAAAGTGTCAGAAGATCAGAAAGAATTATCCTTAGTACAAACAGGGCTTAATGCCAGCTATACCTTTGATAACTTTGTTGAAGGTAAAGCAAACCAATTGGCGTTTGCCGCGGCGCAACAGGTCGCGAATAATCCGGGAGGGGCTTACAATCCGATGTTTATCTATGGTGGTGTTGGCTTGGGTAAAACCCATTTGATTCACGCCATTGGCAATCAAGTCTTAAAAAACAATGCGAAGGCTAAGGTGTTGTATCTGTCGTCTGAGCGTTTTGTGCAGGATATGGTCTCGGGGATTCGTCATAATAAAATGGAAGAGTTTAAGAAATTTTACCGTTCACTCGACACTTTGATTATTGACGATATTCAGATGTTTGCCAACCGCACGGGCACGCAGGAAGAGTTTTTTCATACCTTCAATGCCTTACTAGAAGGGAATAAGCAAGTTATTTTGACCTCAGACAAGTACCCTAAAGAAATTGAGGGGTTGGAAGAGCGGTTAAAGTCACGCTTTGGGTGGGGGCTAACCATTGAAGTAGAACCACCAGAGTTTGAAATGCGGGTGGCGATTTTATTGAGAAAAGCGGCTGGTAAACAAGTCACTCTGCCTGAGAATGTTGCCTTTCTTATTGCCAAAAGCATTCGAGCCAATGTGCGTGACCTAGAGGGGGCATTGAATCGAGTCTTAGCCTATTCTGGGTTAATTGGTCGCCCATTAACGGTGGATGTGGCAAAAGAAGCCTTAAAGGACTTAATTGCGTTACAGGCAAAAACCTTGACCTTAGAAAACATCCAGAAAACGGTAGCAGACTATTACAAACTTAAGGTTGCTGATCTGATTTCACCGAAACGGACTCGTACTTTCACACGTCCCCGCCAGATTGCCATGTATATTTCTAAAGAGTTAACAGGACATTCTCTGCCTGAAATTGGTGAGGTCTATGGCGGTCGTGATCATACGACGGTGCTTCACGCCTGCCGTCAGGTTGCTGTCTTTCGTAGCGAGGATCGTCAGTTAGACGAGCAGGTGCAAGATTTGATTCGTGTACTTACCTCGTAACAGATGCAGGTTACTGCTGATCTAGGTGTCTGTTAGATCAGCTAATCAGTTGTAATTTGTAGTGATGTGAGAGCAAACTCTTAAACCGATCGACCAGTTTGAAGCTGTCTTTAAGCATGTCGCGTTGTAGATGATTGATCTGCTCGGTGTCGATGTGATTGGTGATGCTGGCTTCTGTTTCGAGAGCAAGAAGTTGTTGGTTCAGACGAAGCTGTTGCATAAAATCGAGTGCCTCGGCAAGTTCAGTCGCAAAAATTTTGTCCAACAGTCGTGTTTGCCCTAAGGCGAGTAATCTTTCGTGGGTCGTTTGTGCATCAATTTGTTGTTCACAGGCTAAGACTCTTGCGCCATGCACAATGGGGAAAATACCGCCTTTCTTAATATCTAGCTGACGATGCTTGTCGTGTTTTTCGGTGATAAATTGAGAGAAGATACCCAGTGGGGTTTCAAATTGCAAAGCACTTTTGGCAAAGTGTGCCAGAAACTGTTTTTGCTCCAACATAAGATGATAGAGTTTACGCCGTAACGCTTGCGTGATGTGTGCGTTACCCACAGCGGTATCTGCGTCTAAGAGAATGGCGAGGTTCATCATCCCTTCGGTGCTAGGGTGATAAATCCAATCTTGTGCGGTATTAAGCATTGCGCTGAGGGATTGTCGCCAGAGCGGATTGGTCATCATGATATTGCCAGGACAATCAGGAAAACCCAACTGGTTAAGCGCATGATGCAGTCTTTCAGACCAGTCGCTGAGATAGGTCTCATCGACCTCTCCTTGCCAAATTAACGCATTGTCTTGATCTGTGCGTAAAATCTGTTCTTTGCGACCTTCTGAACCCAGAATCATCAGCGCGAAATCGGTTTCTTTTGTAGGTGGCAAGGTCAATCGTGCCAGATGACTCAATAAACGACGATTGAGACTACTGACCAGATCAGCAATCAATCGAGGTTTAACGCCCTTAGCATGTAGGGTGCGAATTAAGAGAATCAGCGTATCGTTGGTTTTAATCAGATCATCCAAACTGTTGGCGCGTTCCATTTGTTGCGCGATGAGCACCGATTGATTGGCAAACGCACTGAGTAAGGTTTTTTGTTGCAAAATGCCAATCGGTGTCTGCTGATCGACCACCAACAGATGACTGATGTTATGTTCTGTCATGGTGAGCAGGGCGTTGAATAGGTAATCATCCTTCTTTAAGGTGACAGGATGGCGTGTGGCAATCGTCAGCAGTGGCGGTAGGGCATTGCTGTCATGGTCAATAAAGGCATTGAGTAGGTCATTGGTGGTAATAATGGCATGTTCATTGTCCGATACCTTGACCAAGCCAGCGGTACAATGTGCGTCTCTTAAGGCTGAGGCAACCTGACGTAAAGGCGTGTCTTCAGCGAAGTGAATAATGGGACATAACCAGGTATCCTCAGCGGATGCCATCATAAAGTCACTCAAGGCGCGTGTCTGGCTTTGCATTTGTAACGCATGACGCTTTTCTTGTAAGCTTGCTGTCCAGTGTGCTTTGAACGCCGTGTTATCCGCGCATAATTGGTCAAAAACCTCGCCTGACAGTCGGTAGGCTAAGACTTCTTCTAAAGCCGTTACCTGTCCTTTGCCACCCTCCAGTAGAATCAGCGCACCTGCCGATTCTAAAGGATGAATCACTTGTTTAACCAGTTCATCTTTTTGCCAATGTAAACGACCTTTGAAAGGAATAATGAGGTGTCTTTGCTCTGGGGTGTCACTGGTGATACTGCGTGACTGACCTTCGGCAAGGTAAATCACGTCGAGTGACTGCACCAACAGCTGACGTTGTAGATCTGTGAGGAGATCAAAAGGAGATAAGGCTTTGAAATCATCGGTTTTCATTGAAGATCACCCCTTTTTCCACAAAATACCCAAATCAAACAGCCAACAATGCCGACAAGAGTTGTTGGTGTTGCGCTTGTTGACGAGTCATCATGAGTCGATGGGTCGTAAAAATAGCATTGAGCTCTGTCAGGGCTTGTGTGAAGTCATCGTTGATGACCAGATAATCAAATTCAGCGTAATGGCTCATTTCATTAACCGCATCACGCATACGACGTTCGATGATTGCTTCACTGTCTTGCCCGCGACCTGTTAAGCGACTTCTTAAGGCATCAATACTGGGTGGCAGGATAAAGATGCTGATCACATCAGGGCGTAAGTGACGAATCTGTTGTGCACCTTGCCAGTCAATTTCTAAAATCACATCTAAGCCTTGAGCAAGCTGTGTTTCTACCGCTTGTTGCGACGTACCATAAAAGTTATCAAAGACTTGAGCATATTCCAAAAAGTCTTTTGCCGCAATTCGCGTCTCAAAGTCTTCTTTGCTCACAAAATGGTAATTAACACCGTCTTGCTCACCAGGTCGCGCGGGACGTGTGGTGTGCGACACGCTAACACGAATCTGTTGATCTTGTTTGAGTAACGCCGCAACCAGAGAAGTTTTGCCAGCACCCGAAGGGGCTGAAATGACATAAAGTTGTCCTCGCATTGATGACGAATCCTTGTAGTTTTGTGCTTAAAATTTGTGCTTAAATCTTGTGTTTGAAGATCGCTAAAGTAGAAAATGATCCACTAAACATCCTTTGCTAGAGATTCAATATGTACCAGCAAATGTGTAAACAGGGTAGTTGGTGTATATTTCATCTCCCCCATCTGTTTTTGAATGTCAGCTTCCCAGTGATGTGCTTGGATGTAATGAAAAACATGACTAAACACGCCGATCACTAACCCTTTAATTTGTTGAAAGGTGGGCGGTGGTGAGTCGTTCGTATGAACACGCAAGCCATTAACCGCATGGGTATTCGGATTGGAGGCCATTGCTTTCACCAACCATTCAATACGTTTTTGTGGATTAACTTCGATAAATACGGCAAGACGGGTCATGAGAATGGCATATTCAAACATCGCATTAGGATGTACCAAAAAGTCATGATAGGTAAATTCAGCATGATGTTTCAACTCATTGACCAAATCAGTACATTTTTGATGCGGATCCGCAAAATAGTCTTTACCCAAGGCGATTTCGAGCACATCATACCATTGTAATAACCAGTGACGACTGATCGGGTGATCCACTTCCTGTTTGCCATCACTAATCAGCATAAAATAGTGAATCACCAAGCGACGAAAGTGAAATACACGACGATGACGGAACATTTCCTCTTGCGGAATAGGATGTTGTTTGGTCGTGTTATGCTTGCAAATATCATGATAAATCTGAGAAAGATGCTCACCATCATGTGCCATTTTCTTTGCGGTTTCAATTAACTGAACTAGGGTAACTGAGCCATTGTGCATTTGGGGTTGTAGTTGGCGAATAAAGTCAGCAAAGAGCTTCGCTGTGGCTAGCTCAAGCGGTGATGTTGTAGGCGTTGTCTGTGGCATAGTGTACCTTCGTTGCTAAAGGATGCTTGCACTTAATGAGCCCCTTGCGCTAATAAATCCGCATGGTATGAACTTCTAACCATGGGTCCAGAAGCTACTTGTGTAAATCCCATTGTGTGTGCTATTTTTGATAATTGTTCAAACTCTTCTGGTGGTATAAAACGACTCACAGGCAGGTGATGTACCGTCGGTTGTAGGTATTGCCCTAATGTCAGCCATTCTATCCCATATCGTCTCATATCGGCAAGTAATGACAATACTTGAGCATTTTCTTCTCCCAAACCAAGCATAATGCCAGATTTTGTGGGTAGGTTTGGCAAACGTGTTTTAATGGTTTGTAACAGTGTGAGAGAATGATGATAATCTGCTCCGGGACGCACGCTACGATATAACTCAGGAACGGTTTCTAGGTTGTGGTTAAAGACATCGGGTGGGTCTTGCGTTAGGATGTCGATAGCCTCTGTTAAACAACCTCGAAAGTCGGGTGTTAAGATTTCGATGCTGACTTCTGGACAGGTTTGACGTAACGCACGAATGACTTGTGCAAAGTGTTGTGCACCACCGTCTGGTAAATCATCTCGATCAACCGACGTAATGACCACATAGCGCAGTCCCATCTGTGCGACGGTATTTGCTAGTTTTTGCGGTTCATCTGGGTCTAATGCCAGTGGACGACCGTGTGTCACATCACAAAAAGGACATTTTCGGGTGCATATATGCCCCATGATCATAAAGGTTGCTGTACCATTACCAAAACACTCGGGAAGATTTGGGCAAGAAGCTTCTTCACACACACTGTGCAGTCCTTGTTGTCTCATGATTTGTTTGAGGTGCGCAATGCGATGAATATCCTCATGCTTCGGGAGCTTGGCGCGAATCCATCTGGGCTTTTGTATTCTTGGTGCTTCAGGGTTGTGCGCTAGGTGCAAAGAGCGCAACTTTTGTTGTGCTTTTTCCTCAGAAGTGCTTGGTGAGCGAGTTATAATGGGAATGTCAGTCAAGTGCATAGCATAAGCATCCAGTTAATGAATGGCGTGTTGATGCGTTATTGTATGTTAAAGTGTCTTAAAATGCGACGAGGAGAATGAGAAATGTTAGCATTATTTGCGGAAGGTGAAGCCCTGTTACGCTTAATTGAATCAGGCAATATTGATCAAGTCATTATTGAGATTCCTGAATGGCAAGCTCAAGTCATGACGATGACGGCAAAAAAACCAGCGGATCTATCAGATCAACAGTGGGAAGGGCAGGTGAAGATGCTTCAAGAGATTGCACAGCGTATTGCTCAAGCACTTGGCACGATGAGTCAAGCGTTACAGGCGGAAATGAGTGCTGTCCAAAAACAACACTCAGTCGCTAAAGCCTATATGGCTAACAGTTAATATGGGTATTGAGACGAACCAGTCAGGTTGAGGTTGGGTTGCTGGTTAGAATTTAAGCCCTGTCTGTTGTGATAGTGATAAAGCAATTTGTGAGCCAACTCCCTTGGTAAATTGGTCTAATAGGCTTTCTGGTTGGCTGTATTCGACCAAATTTTCTTCATCAGCTTTTGAGCGAGCCACTTCTCTGAGATCACCAATGCCATCAATTAATCCCAGTGTGATGGCTTCCTCTCCCAACCAAACCAACCCTGTAAAGAGCTCTGGGGTTTCTTTAAGTCTATCACCGCGTCCCTCTCGTACCGCTTGTTTGAAGAGTTGATGGGTCGGTGCTAATACATGTTGTTGCAGATGTTCTTGTGCAACCGTGTCTGCTGGGCTGAAGGGATCAAGCAGGCGTTTATGTTCTCCCGCCGCTAAAGATCGATTTTCAATGCCGAGTTTTTCCATCAGTGCTGTTGCCCCAAAACTGTCAAACCTTACCCCAATGGAGCCAATAATGCTGGCTTTGCTAGCATAGATCTGATCTGCACCAGCAGCAATGTAATAGCACCCTGAAGCACATAAATCTTCAGCAACCGCATAAACGGTTTTCGTTGGGTAGCGTTTTTTGAGTGCGGTTAAGCCTTCGTAAATCAAGGCAGATTGGACAGCTGATCCACCTGGAGAGTTGAGTTGTAGCATGATTGCTTTGCTGTGCTTATTTTCGAAAGCTTCTTCTAATAGTGGTAACACACTGTTAGCACTGGTTTGTGTTTCAGGCATGATCGGTCCTGTGATTTTAATAACCGCAACATGGCTGTGCTGTGTTTCCTCTAAGGTTTTTAAGTCAAAGGTATCAAACATGAGTGCCAAACTGGCAATAAGATAAAAGGCAACAGAAACCTTAAGAAAATTACTGAACCAGCGACTGCGTTTCTCACTGGTTACAAAGACGGTTGCCGCCTTAGCTAATTCTGCCAAGGCTTGATCATGAGAGGTGTCGGACATGAAAGTTTTCCACAAATTTGGTTCAAGATAGGTTGAGAAGCAACCAAACCGAGAACCAGTTTGTGTTAACCTTTGCGATTAGTTACGCTTTCTTTGAATAAGCTCTTGTTCTCGCATATAGGTCACCAGACGACGTTCTTGATCAGGCGTGACGTTCTCAAATGAAAACGCCGCAATGGCATTTTCAACGTCCATAATTCTAATGAGTTTTGCCCGAATTAACAAGGGATGCTCTTCTTCGTTCAGTAGGAGCAGAAAGTCAACACGTTGATCAGGCTCCAGATGTTGATCAATACGTAAACTAACGCCATTTGCACTTAAATTAGCAAGCACAATGGTCATCAGATTGGCGATGTCAGTATGAAAAACACTAGGACGCGTTAAATCAATTTTTTGATTGAGCAGGCGAAACATTTCACCCAAGGCTTTATTCTTTTCCGTAATCAATCCAATGAAGTGAGTGAGTTGAGCATTAACTTGCTGTAAGCTTTGCGCAAAGTTTTCATAGATATAAGCCCCATCAACATGCTGTGGTAAAGGCATTTGTGCTTGCTCGTGCGTTAAAATACGATAAGCGATGGGTAAGGATACATCAATGCGAAAGTGTTCGCGCTTAATAGCTTCGTCAGACATTATGCACTCGCTAAAGGGGTAGGGCTAAAAGTATGTTCAGGCTTGAGAAGACCGCTCGCTTGATAGGTCATCACACCGGCCGAGCGACCAGTTAAAATGTTCAACGATTGCTCGTTAACACGCATAATCGATTGCAATAAAATACCATTGCGATTATTTAATTCTTGTACTTTAGCCGAGTTTGCTTTAAGTGACGTAGCAAGCATGCTATCTGTTTTGCAATGTGCGCCAACGAGGTCTAAAAGCTTTGCCGAGCTATTCGCATCACCAGACAGCTTTAGCTCTCGAATGAGTATTTGCCCCAATAACTCGAGTTGTTTCGCCATTGTTTCTTTCTCTTGTGTAATGGCAACAAGCGCATCCATGTCGCGCGTACGGATGATTTTATGTTCAGCTTCTAATAAGGCAATCATTGCCTCAAACGATTTGTTCAATTCAACTGCTTTATCGCACTGCATATTATCACCTACCTATACATCCTGTAATACAAACGAGATTAATCCACGACTAGCAATGAGTACGCCAAAACCAGCAATACTTACCAGTAAAAACTACTTTTTCTCGTTTGAACAGGTTTATTTCGCGCTAAGTGCCGACTCAAAATTAATCATTCGACCAGCAAGACGACTTGCATCTACCTTATAACTACCATCAGCAATGGCTTTACGTAACTCAGCGATGCGATCGCGATTAACTTCTGGCTGTGTGTTCATGTTCATTTGAACCTGTGTAAAACGGGTAGCAGTCGCTGTTAAGGTAACTCTTTCTTGAGTGGCACTGGTGTTTTTGGTTGTTTCTTCAGCAACACTGCTACGAGCTTGCTGTGTCGCTGTATTGCTTTTATCTGTTTGGTTGTTTCGGTTGGTGGTTGTGTTAACACCACCAAATAGGTTTCTGATGTCCATGATACTTCTCCCATATCATTTCGTATAATTATAAAAGATTTTTTATGTTTCTGTCGTCATTATCGGCAGTGGTTATACAATCTTTAATCTTTTTTGTCTTCGTTTTGCTGAATCCGTTGTTTTTTCTTGATCTTAATCAAGAAAAGGCTAGGGATGATGACCAACTTTTTACTCAACGATCACGCTATCGGCAGAAACCACTTTTCCTTGAAGGGTTTTTCCAGAAGATAGGTTTTTAAGGCGAATGCGTTGGTTCAGCTCTCCATTTTCAAGTGCAATAGCACGAAGTTCGATGTGTAGTCCATTGTGTTGTGCTGTCACCGTGACTTCCTGATCTTTTTGGATCAGTTGTGTGTTCTTTAGCATATTGTTTGCCAAAATACTGTTGGCTCGGATGCTTTTACTGCTTGTTTTGTCTTCGATCTCTTTAATACTATGATAATATTGTGGTCGCATTTGGTTGGCAGGAATCCAAGATTGTGTCATCATATTCCGTGTAATCGGCGTATTGTTTGGGATGTCTTGTGTGCTGATGATGACGGGAAGTTCACCATCTACTTGCGCCGACATAAATTGTTGCCATTTGGGTGTGTTGCAGGAAATCAGGACGTTCACTCGACCATTACTGTTTTGACTGTTGCGCATGACGAGAGGTTGGTGAGAACAGTCTGGTTTGCCAGAAGTTGGCTGGGTTACTGTGACGTTGTAATTGCGTATGTTTTTATCCGCTTCTTGGTAAAGTAAGGATTCTGTCATTGAGACAAAATCTTTAGGACTTTCCGCATGAACATTCAGCCAGAGTTGTATGCTTGAGGATAAGAGTAATATTGACCAGAAAAGTTTTTTACTTGTTTGGCATGGTTTGTGTTTTAGATATCGCATCATTAAAGTTTTACCTTGATAAGCCGATTAACCAGTAATTGTAACAAAAACGGATCGCTTTACTATGTCAGATCTGCTGAAAAATATTGATCGACGTACTCGCATGGCGGGTGCTAACCGTATGGAGTTGTTGCTGTTCACTTTTCATGATCAGCAACGCTTTGGAATTAACGTATTTAAGGTGCGCGAAGTGATTCGTACGCCCGATATTTCTCCCGTGCCTAAGGCAGATCCTAGGGTAGTGGGTATTTCGGATATCCGTGGTACGACCATGCCGATGATTGACCTTGCACGAGCATTAGATATGCCACCGATGATTCCTATTAAGGATACTTTGACCATCGTAGCAGAGTTTAACAGTTCAGTTCAAGGATTTTTGGTTGGTTCTGTTGATCGTATTGTGCATTTGCGCTGGGAAGATATTTTACCGCCCCCTGAAGCCTTGGTTGGTGTGAATTACCTGACAGGTATTACGCGTCTTAATGGTCACATTATTGAAATCGTGGATGTTGAGCGTGTTTTGCAGGAGGTGTCGGGAAAGCAGAATGTCGAGATCTCCGAGGATATTGTTAAAAAAGGGATCGAGGCGGCAAAGGGAAATAGTTTTTATGCCATCGGTTGCGATGACTCGGCCGTTGCGCGTGCGAAGATGAAAGAGGTTTTTGAAAAAATAGGCGTACATTACACCATTGCTAATAATGGGCGTGAAGCACTCGACCTATTGCGTTCTATGGCAGATAAGGCAGAAGCCAATGGTGAGTCAACCATCGACAATAAATTGTTAATGGTGGTTTCTGATATCGAGATGCCCGAAATGGATGGTTATACCTTAACGGCAAATATTCGTAAAGATCCGCGCTTGTCGAATATTTATGTGGTGCTGAACTCTTCTCTATCAGGTGATTTTAACCAGAATATGACTGAAAAAGTGGGTGCCAACTTGTTCTTATCGAAATGGCATACCAATGAACTGGCAGAGATTGCCATCAAGCGTATGGAAGTGATGAATGGGTAGAATTAATTTTTTCAACTGGCGAGCAGTGGCTTGGCTATCTTTATTGACTGTGGCATTCTCTGGTGCAACCTCTGCAAGTGAGTGTTTTGAGGTTACGGGTGAAGCTGAAATTGTCGATAACGATGTGTCGTATGCACGTCAGATGGCTATTCGTGATGCCATTGAGCAAGGCGCGATGAGCCGTGAAGTCAGCGTAGGTGTTCAGGCAGAAACCAGCAATTATGAGTTGGTTAAGCAGACAGCGCAGTTCTCCGCACAGCAGAAAGTGGTTGATTTTAATATTTTGTCTGAATTTAAGGAAGGCGAAAATATTGTCATCAAGGCGCGGGTGTGTGTGACGCAGGAAGCAAAAACCTGTCCTAATTTCGTCGCTAAATATCATCCCCGTATTGCGGTTGCCAATGTGGCGGTGCAAGATGAATATTCTGCTCGTGATATTGTGAATCCAGCCGCTGGTTATCAAGCAGAGTTGTTAAGTCGTTTATGGGCGATGGGTAAGCGTAATGCGATTCAGTACGAAGCCTATCCGACAATTTTTAGCGGTGCGCCGATTCGTCCTAATATGGACATAGACCTTTTACAACAGGTTCAGGATCGTACCTTAGCACAGTTTATGGTGTTAACGGTTATTCGTTCTTTAGATTGGCAAGCCAAACAATCTCATTTAGCGAAAAACGTACGTCAATATTTTGGCTATGAGAAAGAACCGAATGAGAGAACCGTGAGTGTTGAGTGGTATCTTGTTGATTTATATCAAAAACGTATTTTCGCGCAAGGGGAATCCTTTAAGCAGGTTTTTGCTGAGTCAGGTGTGTTGGGAGATGATAATATCGAAGTCAAAGTCGGTCGTGATAAGCCTTTTGGCAGTCGTCAGTTTTGGGTAACACCAACTGGTCAAGCCTTTGATTTTGTGTTGTCAGAGCAGGCAAAAGCCATTTATGATCATATTGCCTGTGTGCCTTTAGAGGCTGAGATTGCTGAAGTCGAGAAAGATAAGGTGATTGTTCCTTTCCCGATTGACTCAGGGGTTCAGAAGGGTGATGTGCTCGCAGTATATCGCAAAGACAGTCGTCGCCCTTACCGTTTTGGTAGTAACATTGAGCTAGGCGATTCTTTGGCACCAGCCGCCTTTATTCGAGTCGAAAAGGTATTGCCTAAGTTTATTGTGGGTAAATTTGAAGGTAAACGTGAAAAAGTTCAAGCGGGCGATCTTGTCAAGTCTTGGT
>CAZLOM010000013.1:0-1253 GCA_964561185.1 uncultured Piscirickettsiaceae bacterium | reverse complement strand
AATCTTTTATTTGTGGCATTGTATATGCTATAAGCCTCTCGATGAATAATCATCGGGAGGAAAAAAGATTATGTCATTCAACTTTGATTCTATGCTTGGCATTAGTGCCAGCACCTTACCCATTCGTGAAGCGAGAGCTAAGTTATTAGCCAGTAACCTTGCCAACGCGGATACCCCTAACTTCAAAGCGCAAGATTTAGATTTTCGTTCAGCCTTGTTAAAGCTGAAAAGTGACGATCAGTCTCTTGCCTCACCTCATACCAAATTAACGCACAGCAATCATATTGCGGGTTTTAATGAACCATTAAGCACTCAGGCTTATTTGCGTTATCGCGTTCCAACACAACCTTCGCTTGATGGCAACACGGTAGAAACCGACATCGAAAAAGCCAAGTTCATGGAGAACAGCATTGAGCAGTCGATGACGCTTAGCTTCCTTGATGACAAAATTAAAGGCTTGAAGAGCGCACTTACAGGTCAATAACCACACCAACCACTGAACTTAACATGAGTAAGTGAGTGGATGCAAAATAATGATGGGAGAGATAAAAAATGTTTGATATTTTAAGTATTTCTGGTTCAGGAATGCACGCACAAACGGTTCGTTTGAACGCGGTAGCTTCTAACATGGCAAACGCGGAGGCAATCAGTTCAAATGCGAATGAAACCTATAAGGCAAAAGTGCCCAAATTCCAAGCGATTCTCGATGAAAGCATGAAAGGTTACATTGCCAAAGGCGGTGTAAAAGTAAAAGAAATTATTGAGAATCAAGCGGAGGCTCGTGCTGAGTATAACCCCGATCATCCGATGGCGAACGATAAGGGTTATATTTATCGTCCAAACGTGGACACCATTGAAGAAATGGCGAACATGATTTCGGCATCACGCAGTTATGAAATGAACATTGAGGTATTAAACACCTCTAAACAATTAATGATGAAAACCTTACAGTTAGGCAGTGGTGCGTAATAACCTTGACTAACTTTCTGTCTCGTAAATAAATGATTGATTATTTGTATATCAAGGAGATATATTATGGCTGATACCACGACTACCTCAAGTGTTGCTTCGTATGACAGTGTTTATACACCCAATGCCGCCGCACGTGTTGCGCCGCAAAAAACCTTAGGTCAAGATGATTTTTTGAAGTTATTAACCACGCAGATGATGAATCAGGATCCTACCAATCCTGTGGATAACACCAAAATGATCGCAGATATGGCGCAGTTTTCAAGCCTACAGGCAATGAAGGA
>CAZLOM010000012.1:13251-24720 GCA_964561185.1 uncultured Piscirickettsiaceae bacterium | reverse complement strand
GCCGCTTAGATATTCCTTTGCAACTGCTCACAAAACACTAAAGGTAGCATCGAAGAGCCAAAAAATGACGCTAGCCATGTTAGCTAACACCTTGGGTGACAAACAAATCACCAACTGTTCATTGAAGTATGGTATAAGTGCGCTGTTTGTGGCATAATTACAACAACTATCTTTCGTATTTTTTCCTTCGATTAACCTCTACGCTTGAGAAACAGATACTGCCATGCAACTTTCAGCTCGCGTCCTTGCAGTTAAGGAATCCCCGACACTTGTCGTGACCGCCCGTGCCCTAGAACTCAAACGTCAAGGGCGAGACATCATTAGCCTTGGTGCTGGTGAACCTGATTTCGATACGCCAGCACACATCAAAGCCGCTGGCATTTGTGCCATCGAAGCAGGCAAAACGCGCTACACCGCGGTGGATGGCACACCCGACTTGAAAGAAGCCATTGTGGCAAAATTTGCCCGCGAAAATGGATTAACCTACACCGCTAAACAAGTATTGGTGTCTTCAGGGGGTAAACAAAGTTTTTACAACCTCTGTCAGGCTTACTTGAATGATGGTGATGAGGTCATTATCCCTGCACCTTTTTGGGTGTCTTATCCTGATATGGTACTCTTAGCAGGGGCAAAACCTGTCATCGTTTCAGCTGGGATTGAACAAGGGTTCAAAATCACCCCTGAACAGTTGGCAAACGCCATCACCGACAAAACACGCATGTTCGTGATCAATAGCCCTTCTAACCCAACAGGCGCGGTTTACAGCAAGACTGAATTGGCGGCACTGGGTGAGGTATTGCGTCAACACCCGAATGTGTTGATTGCCAGTGATGATATGTACGAACACATTATTTTGGGCGACACGCCTTTTAGCACTTGGTTGAATGCCAACCCTGATATGCAAGAGCGTACAGTAACCTTGAATGGTGTTTCTAAAGCCTACAGCATGACTGGATGGCGAATTGGTTATTGTGCAGGTCCTCAAGCAATTATCACCGCAATGAAAACCGTACAATCACAAAGCACTTCTAATCCTTGTTCTATTTCACAAGCGGCAACCGTGGTTGCACTCAATGGTGATCAGGGTTTTATTGGGGACATGGTCAAGGCTTTCAAAGAGCGCAGTACTTATATCACCCAGACTCTTAACAGCATTGAAGGCATTCATGCTCTATCTCCTGATGGAGCTTTTTACAATTTCTTTGATGTCAGAGAAGCCATGAAAGCAACGGGATGTGCGACCGATACTGAACTTGCCTCTCGTATTTTAGAGGAAAGTGACCTTGCGTTGGTACCAGGATCTGCATTTGGTGCGGATGGTTATATGCGCTTGTCTTTTGCCACCAGCATGACCGAACTGCAAGGGGCAATGACGCGTTTGGCTGATTTTTTAGCTAAAAACCAAGCCTAACGCAAACAAAGACTTGTTAGCGGACACTACCTTCCTCAATTGATTAACGAGAGAGGAAGGTTTTCGTACCAACAGAAGGATTATTGACCACGCATTTGCTGGTGAATGGCTTGCATATCCTGCATATGTTTAGCGTTTTGTGCGTTAACCTCTTCCATATGTTTTTGTTGCATGGCTTGCATTTTGTTCATATGATCTTGATGCATTGATTGCATTTTTTGTTGCATATCCTGCGTTTTCTGCATATCAGCAGACAGAGACATTTGTTTCATTTCTTCAGCCATAACGGGTGCGATTGCCAGATTAGCAAGTACAAAAGATAAAGCTAAGCGTTTGATTGTGTGCGTCATAACATTTCTCCTATTCAATGATAAGTAAGATCAATATCGTAATTGAACTTCGACTATTATCATACCACTAACATTGTTAAAATCCAGTTATTTTTTTGACTAAATCAGAAGAGAAATAGGCAAACTTGCGCACTTTTTAGCAATGCGTCAAGACACTCAGCGTAAACGATGTAACCACCACCACCCAAACAGCAAAATACCACAAGGCAATGCCATCGCGCTAACCGCTGGTGGTAGTGATGCTAAAGCAGACATATCACCCACCACGCGATTGAGTAAGAAAAAAACCAAACCAATCACAACCCCCATGAGAATACGTCCACCCATGCTTGAGGCACGTCCTGAACTGAGTAGCAAGGGAACAGAAATCAACAACATAGCAATAATCGACACAGGATGCGCCAACTTACGCCATAACGCCAGCTCTAGCGTTTGCGTTTGCATCCCATTACTGGCAAGCACCTGCATTTGTTCTGTTAATGCCAACATTGACCAACTCTTTTTATCTTGCGCCATCAGTGACAGGGTTTCGGGTTCAAAGGGTAGGTGAATTTGTAGCTGATCTGCGTGCGTTTCTTGCAGGGTCAAACGCTCGAAGGGAAAGACACCTGTGGTCATTTCCTGCCCCAGCCGTTGAATGCGCACACGCAACAAATGCCAGGTGTCATCTTCATACACCGCACGTTCCGCTTGAATGATAGTAGTTAATGCGCCCTGTGCTGAAAACTCGAACAACTCAACCCCTAAGAGCAGATCAGATTGCGCCACCGTGCGTGCGCTGATATAGCCTTCTCCTTCTTTCATCCAAAACCCTGACTCGCCCGCCAAAGAGAGTTGATGTGCTCCGCTAGACAAGCGCAACTGCATGGCGGTACTTTCTGCCCAAGGCGAAACCACTTCACCCACAAACAACATCAGTAACCACAAGAGAAATACGCCTTTACTGACAGCAAACATCAAACGTGTCGGCGACCAACCACTGGCTCGAATGATGGTTAACTCCCCCTGCACTGCCAACTGCCCTAAGCCTGCAAGTACCCCAATTAAGACTGCCATAGGAAAGACATCATAGCCGTAAGCTGGCATTTTTAGCAGTGCAAAAACAGCCGCTTTAGACAAGGGGTAATCTGCAGAAATGCGCCCCATCTGGGACAATAATTCAGAAAACCCCAGTAAGGCGGTGAGTAAGAGCATGGCGGCTAAAATGGCGACCAATACCGAACGCGCCAAATACCATTCAATTCGCCCAAAAATCATTTTGACTGCACCTTTTGCCACCAGTCACGCCACGGAAACCACCATAATAAGGGAAGGAGTAGCATCGCAAACACCCCCGGAAAGAGTGAGAAATCCCCTCGTTGCACTTCGGCACGGAGGCTAATCGCCAGTTGAGTAAACAGCAGATAAAACAACAAACCGTATCCCATTCGAGCATAACGCCCTTGTCGCGGTGCTACACGCGCCAATCGCCAGCCCATCAAGGTCATAACCACAACCGACACCCCCGTAAAAACGCGCCATTCTAGCTGTGCGCCTGCTTTAGGGTCATTGAGTAGCGTTAGCAACTGCTCAGTAGGCATGGCTTGCACTTGCACACTCGATAATCTCACCTGCCAATCAGGCAACCACACAGACATCTGCTCGAAACGATTCACCGCCAAACGACCGCTCCCCAATCCTCCCTCAACAAACTGCCCCTGCTCTAATACGAGCATGGTACGATCCCCTGCTAATTGAAAATGCCCTTTAGGGGCGGTAATTAACACATCAGGCTTGTCCTTGGGGCGAAGCGAAATAAACACCTCGTTCAGTTCTCCCTTAGCTGACACTTTCTCCGCGTAAAACACCCCTCCCGATTGCGATAAAGGGGTAAAACGCCCACCCGCTAAGGCTTTAATTTGTACCTTTAACTGCCCTTCTGCCAATAATTGTCTTTCTTGCTGTAACACCCAAGGCGACACAAACAGAGAAATGCTCAGTGTGATCACACTCAATATCCCTGCAATCCCCAACAACAGGCGGATAAAATAGCCTTGCCCAATGCCACTGGCTGACATCACCTCCATTTCTCGCTCGTGATACAAGCGTCCGAAAGTAAGCATCACCGATAACAACACCCCCAAGGGAATGAGCATTTCTAGGGCAAGTGGTATTTTCAGCAGTACCAGTTTGAAGACCAAATCGGGGCTGAGTCTGCCCTCAAGAGCCTCTGATAAGAGACGCGCAATCTCTCCTGCCATCAAAATGAGCAGTAGCACAAAGACAATGGCGAGAAAGGAAAGGAGTAGCTCTCGAACCAGATAGCGACTGAGCAAACGCATTAGCGATCATTCCACATCAGTGAGTCTCCGCTTGGCTCAAGCTGATTAAGGCATCAGCAATCACCTCACCTGCATGATTATCAGGTTGCGACAGCAAAAGCTGTCTTGCCTCAGCCAACAATTGTGGCTTTTGCAACCACTCAGCTAACTGGTAACGCAGAACATCCATCGAGGCTTTAGATTGCACCACCATCCATGCCGCCCCCAGATCAACCAGACCTTGCGCATTAGCCTCTTGATGATTGTCCACCGCAAAAGGATAAGGAATAAACAAGGCAGGTTTGGCGACTTGCGTAATCTCGCTGACTGTCATCGCGCCAGCACGGGCAATGACCACATCCGCCCAAGCGTAAGCGACTGCCATGTCGTCAATAAACTCATCGACACGACACCGAATTTTCGCCGCATGATAGGCTGAACTGACAGCTTCATGATCTGTCCTGCCCGTTTGATGCCAGATTTCTAAGCGATCTGTCCATTCCCAGCCAGTACACACGGCAGGTAGGGTCGCATTGAGAAAAGATGCCCCTTGACTACCGCCAATAATCAGCACCCGTAACATCTGCTTAGGATTAGGCAGGTATGCCTCTCTTTGAAGCTGACGACGTAATGGATTGCCCACACACTCAGCGTCTTCAAAGCCCAAAGGCCAAGTCTGCAAGGGTAAGCCCATATAAACCCGTGTCGCGATCGGTGCTAACAGCTTGTTCGACAAGCCTGCAATGGCATTCTGCTCATGTACAACAAGAGGAATACCCAATAACTTTGCCGCTAACCCCGTTGGCACAGACACATAGCCCCCCATGACCAACACGGCACTGGGCTTAACTTCTCGCAAAACGGCAATCGCCTGACGTACCGCTCGAAACAAGCGCACAGGAATGGCTAACCAGCCTGCAACGCCTTTGCCACGCAAACCCTGCATGTCAATTTGATGGCGAATAACAGGGTAAGCCTGCAACCAAATGTGCTCACGTCCCTTATCGGTATGCAACCAATGCACCTCAACCCCTTTCGCTAACAAGGCTTCAGCAACGGCGATACCAGGGAAAACATGACCGCCTGTACCAGCGGCCGCAATCAAAATATTCACTTCAAAACGCTCACTTCAAACTTCTTATTTACTGCTAATGTGCTTCGTGTTTATCATGCTTTGCAGAGGGTGCTTCATGCGCTGGAAACGCAGAAGGCTCGACCATCGCTAAGGGAGCAGAATGGGTGATATGATCAGGCAAGGGAGACGGTGCCTCAGTCACCTCATCAGGCTCTGGTGGTGCCGTCTCAATCACCTCAACGACAACAGGGGCATGACGGTTGTCCCAATCAACGCGGAAAACCAATGCCAGCCCCACCATAATGGTCAACAAACTAGAACCACCATAGCTGACCAGTGGTAAGGTAAGCCCTTTGGTCGGTAATAACCCTAAATTCGCTCCCATATTGATCATCACCTGAATGGCAATCCAAATACCAATCCCGTAACAAATCATCGCTGAAAACACCCGATGACGCAGTGAGGCGGTAACACCAATTAAGAAAATACGCCAAATCACAAACACGTATAACGAAATGAGTGCCACAACCCCCATAAAGCCAAACTCTTCGCCATAAATGGCAAACAGAAAGTCGGTATGCGCATCAGGAAGATAAAAGAGTTTTTCAACACTATTGCCCAATCCCACGCCAAACCATTCACCGCGACCTAATGCCATTAAGGAATGCGTGAGCTGATAACCTGTCCGTTGTGGATCGCCCCAAGGATCAAGAAAACTGGTGACGCGTGCCATACGATAGGGTTCAATCACAATCACTAAAATCACAATCGCACCTAATGGTAACAGCCAAGCAATCAATCGCAAGGGTGCGCCAGCAATCAATAGCATGAAAAAAACCAGCGATAGCACCACCATTAAGCTACCAAAATCTGGTTGTAACAACAGCATACTAAAGATAGGCACCAGTGGCAGTGCCAGCAACCATACGGCACGCATATAGTTTTTCTTTTCCAGCACCCAGTCTCGATTACCCTGTTCATCCTTGTGTTGCTTAAAGTTTTTCTCCAGATAAGCGGCCATAAATACAATCATGACCAACTTTAGAAACTCTGAGGGTTGAAGATTGATAAACCCCAAACTCAACCATCGCTTCGCTCCATTGATTTCTCTGCCCAACACAATCGTCATCAAGACCAACAACACCGCAATCAGCAACAGCGTACCGCGTTGTTCGCGCCACCAATCGAGGGTTGTTTTCTGAAACACTGCCCAAGCAATGACTAAGGAACCTGACATAAACACAAACTGTTGTAGGGCATAGCGCATTTCATTACCAAAACGCTTTTCGGCAATGGCTACTGAAGCGGAACCCACCATCACAATGCCAATACAGGCGAGTGCAAATAAGGCAACTAACAGAAGACTGTCAAAGGGTCGCGTATCCTCAGACAAAGCCGTAGGGCGGAAATTGAGCTTGCGAATCCAATGCGTCATGACAAGCTGGCTACCCACTGAGTAAACTGATCACCACGGTCAGCATAGTTTTTGAATTGGTCAAAACTGGCACAAGCAGGTGACAATAACACCACATCACCAGCGACAGCCAATTCATCCGCAAGTTTCACCGCCTGCGTTAAGTCTGTTACCTCATAGATTGCCGTATGACCCTCACAGGACTGAGCAATGAGATGTCCGTCTTCGCCAAACACAATCAACGCCTTCACATAACGATTCACGGCTTGCGCCAATTCAGAAAAGTCTTGCCCTTTACCCTGTCCACCTGCCAAGAGAATCACAGGTGCATCAACACCGATGCTATTGATTGCCGATAGGGTTGCGCCAATATTGGTGCCCTTAGAATCATTGACCCACAGAACACCGTCTTTGTCAGCAACTCGCTGTGTTCTATGTGCTAACCCTGAAAAGCGAGACAAGACACGCGACACCACTTGGGGTGAAAGCGCGAAGGGTGAACACAACGCCAAGGCAGACAGCACATTTGCCCAATGATGTCTGCCAGATAACTGCAGATGATCAGTCGAAAACCATGACGTTAATCCTGACTCAGTTCGCTCTACCAACAAATAGCCTTGACCTGAGACTGGTGCAATAATGCCAAAATCACCCATCTGCTGAGGTTCAGACAAACCAAAACTCACTTGCTTAACGGTTGTGGGACATTGCTGACTGGCTGTCTCATCATCTCGATTGACGACCGCCAACTGTGTCATCTGGTAAATTTTTGCTTTGGCTGAAATGTAATCGCTCATCGAATCATAACGATCTAAATGATCTGGGCTGATGTTTAAGATGACTGCTGAGACGGCTTTCAGGCTGTTTGTGGTTTCCAATTGAAAACTCGACAATTCCAATACATAAACATCACGATCATCAGATAACAAGTCTAATGCTGGCGTACCCAAATTACCACCAACCCCAACGGCAATACCCGCCTCGGCGAGCAGTTCACCGACGAGCGTCGTCACGGTACTCTTGCCGTTACTGCCTGTAATCGCAATAACCCGTTGATGGGGTTGTAAGGCGCGACAAAATAATTCAATCTCACCCACAACATCTACACCGCACTGATAAAAATCTTGAATCCAATCCACACGCGGATCAAGCCCTGGACTGAGAACTACTTGATCTATCAACTCACGCCATTCGCTTGGAAACGCTCCTGTGACAAAGTTAACCTGAGGAAAATGCTCGACTAACGCACTGACATCAAACTGCTGACGAGAGTCATAACCATAAACACACACCTCAGGCTGTTTTGCCAAATATGCCAATACTGCCTTGCCTGAAATACCCAATCCAGCGACCAAAATATTCATCAACGCACCTTCAAACTTGCCAAGCCAATCAATACCAAAATGATGGTGATAATCCAAAAGCGCACCACTACCTTGGTTTCTGGCCAGCCTTTTAATTCAAAATGATGATGCAAGGGTGCCATACGGAAGACACGCTTTCCTGTCATCTTAAAGGAAGCGACTTGAATCATCACTGACAGGGTTTCTACCACAAAAATCCCGCCCATAATGACCAACACCAACTCTTGACGCACCATCACCGCCATTAAACCTAATGCCGCCCCAATCGCCAACGCGCCAACATCGCCCATAAATACCTGAGCTGGGTGACTGTTAAACCACAAGAAGCCTAACCCCGCACCAGCCAATGCCGCGCCAAACACAGCAACCTCACCCACACCAGGAATGTAAGGAATGTTTAAATAGTTTGAAAACACTGCATGCCCCGACAAATAGGCAAATACCGACAAGGCGGCAGACACCAACACCGCGGGCATAATCGCCAAACCATCCAAACCATCGGTGAGATTCACCGCATTAGAAGTGCCAACAATGACAAAATACACCAGCAAAATAAACACAGGGCCTAACTGAATCACCATGTCCTTCATAAAGGGAATCAATAAGCCTGTATGCGCTGGCAAATAAGCCCAATGAAACATCAACCATGCGGCAACAATCGCAATCGCCGATTGCCAAAAATACTTCCACTTAGCAGACAAGCCTTTTGGATTACGATAAACGACTTTTTTATAATCATCGACAAAGCCGATCACCCCAAACCCAAGCGTCACCCCTAGCAATAACCACAAATAGTGATTCTTCCAATCGCCCCATAACAACACACTGATGCTAATCGCCACAAGAATCAATGCACCACCCATGGTTGGCGTACCACTTTTGACCAAATGGGTTTGTGGTCCATCGGTACGAACGGCTTGTCCAACTTTCAGACGCGTCAACCATGCAATCACCGCTGGTCCCGCCCAAAGCGCAACAATCAAGGCCGTTACTGCCGCCATCAAACCCCGAAAGGTGATGTATTGAAACAAATTCAACCCACTAAACCATGCCTGACCCCAGACAGCGAGTTCCATTAGCATCTTATTTCTTTTCCTCTGTCATTGTGTATTTTTCCGCAGATCACGATAAACGTGCAGTTGCGTGATGACTTGCTCCATCCGACTGGAGCGTGATCCCTTCACCAGCAAGGCAATAGACTGCTGCTTTTCCATCAACCCCTGAAGGATGTGCCATAGTTGTTTGGCTAATGCCTCATGCGTGCTAAAGGCTTCAACCCTCTGCCCAAAGCCTGTTTCATAATCCGACACATAGTTGCCTAAGGCGAAAACTTGATCAATAGCTTGCTCTCTTGCGGATAAGCCTACCAAACGATGACCTGCTTCTGCTGAATCGCCCAGTTCCGCCATATCGCCCAACACGAGGATTCGAACATCCGCCTTCACCTCAGCCAACACCTGAATCCCTGCGATCATCGAGGAAGGATTGGCATTATAGCTGTCATCAATGATCAGGCAGTTGGGTAACAAGCTGATGGGACATAATCGCCCACTCGGTACGCTTAGTTTTGCTAACCCCAGCTGAATTGCTGACCAAGAAACTCCCTGCGCCAACAATACGGCTGACACAGCCACCGCATTCATTGCCTGATGCCGACCTAAGAGTGGCAAGGTCAATTGATGAGATCCCCAATCGCTCGAATCCAACTGCAAGACTTGCCACCAGTTTTCACCATCTGACACAATGCGCGTTTCTACCAAGCCCAACCATCGCTTCCAGCCTCGCGAACGCTTAACCACCTCGATTTCACCAAACACCACAGGAGATAACCGCGCCAACTGAGCTTGCCAATCATACCAACCATCTAAAACATCAACATCAGCACCATCCACCGCCAAGACTGGCACAACGGCTAACCCGCCATCGGGTAAGGCTGAGAAAATCTCACCCTTTGCCTGCTTAATGGCAGATAAGCCCCCAAACTCACCAACATGCGCCCAGCCAATGCTGGTAATCATCGCCACCGTTGGGCTTGCTAAGGGCGCGAGTTGGGCAATTTCACTGAGATGATTTGCGCCCACTTCAAACACGCCCACCTGATGCGCTTCTCGCAAGGATAAGAGCGATAGCGGTAATCCCAAATGATTGTTCAAATTGCCTAGGGTGGCGCAAACCTGATCTTGACCTAAGCTTTCTGCAAAGCAGGCTTTCAACATTTCTTTCACGCTGGTTTTGCCATTACTGCCCGTTACCAACACACAGCTTGATAAGGTCTGCTGATCACGCCAGAAGGCAGAGATCTTTTGCAAGGCTAACACAGCATCCTCAACGACCAATTGTGGTATCTGAATATTAGGCACAAGACGACTGACGATCACGGCAATCGCGCCCTTCTGTTCAGCCAAAGCCACAAAGTCATGTCCATCCACGCGCTCGCCAACCAAGGCAACAAACACATCCCCTTGTTCTAGCTGACGACTGTCAATGCGAATCTGCTGAACCAAAGCATCATCGGTTAGCATACTATCTAAGCCTAAAAGGCTAACAAGACGCGATAAAGGCAGGTTCATGGCAGACATTTTTGTACTGCCTCAATATCCGAAAAAGGAAAGCGTTTCCCTGCAATCTCTTGATAGGTTTCATGACCTTTACCAGCAATCAACACCAGATCATGAGGCTCGGCTCGCTTTAAGGCGTTGGCAATGGCTTCGGCACGATTGGCAATATAGATCGCACGTTCTGGAGCATTCATCCCTAATAGAATGTCGGAGACAATGGCTTGAGCCATTTCAGAACGAGGATTATCATCCGTTAAAATGATATGGTCAGCCAAACGCTCTGCCACCTGTCCCATTAACGGACGCTTACCAACATCACGATCTCCGCCAGCACCAAACACCACCCACAGCTTACCCCGAACACAATGTTCTCTGACCGCTTGCAACACCTTTTCTAAGGCATCAGGCGTATGCGCATAATCGACAATGACCACGGGTTCAGAGCGCACTTTCTGCATGCGTCCTGCGACAGGTTTCAACGACCTTAACTGATAACCAGACTGGTCGAACCCATAGCCCAATAAGCTCGCACAAGTTGCCGCACACAACACATTTTCGATGTTGAATTGACCATAGAGATGCACCCAAGCTTGCCATGAAGCATCACCAATGGCAAGATGGACATACATGCCCTCAGCTTCCGTTTCAATCGAATAGATACGCGCGAAGTCAGACAGCTGATAGCCATAACCAACACAAGAAGCCTGCGATGCAACAGCTTGACCCACCGCATCTGATGTATTAATAACCCGATAACGCGTTGGCGTATCAGACAAAAAATGGGCTTTAACCTCACGATACTCAGCTTCAGAAGCATGAAAATCTAAATGATCTCGTGTCACCTGAGTCAGCGCGACAATTTCAAACTTTAATCCTGCAATACGCTTTTGAGCAATGGCATGAGAAGAAACCTCCATCACCACATATTCAACCTGTTGATCTCGCCACTGAGCCAGCTGACGATACAAACTCACCACATCAGGTGTCGTATGCGTAC
>CAZLOM010000012.1:0-13151 GCA_964561185.1 uncultured Piscirickettsiaceae bacterium | reverse complement strand
CGCCACTGAGCCAGCTGACGATACAAACTCACCACATCAGGTGTCGTATGCGTACTTTCCGTTAATTCACCCCAAATACCATTACCTACCGTTCCAATGACCGCAACTTTTTTACCCCAACCTTCCGCCAAGAACTGCGCTAGATAATGACTCGTTGAGGTTTTGCCATTGGTGCCTGTGATGCCGATCAACTTGAGATGTGCAGAAGGATCATCATAAAACCAGTTCAATAAATCAACCAAACGATCTGCCAAGTCAGGGACAACCCAATCCACGCCCTCTGCTATGCGATGTGCAATCACATATGCACCTTGCGCTTTGGCTTGAACAGCATGTAACACACCATCACCCGATAAGCCCTTCAATGCCAGAAAGACCTCTCCCGCCTGAACCTGACGAGAGTTAGCAGACAAGTGACTCACCTGAAGATTCAACAGAGGATCATCAGCGAATGTAATGGATAATGTTTCTAACACCTCATGCAGTAATTTCATGAACTCACATCATCAGGACGAACCGCCATTAAGCGTAACGACTCCTCCATGACCTCCTTAAAAATAGGGGCGGCAACATCACCACCATAGTATTGACCACGCGAAGGCTCTTCTACCGTCACAGCTAACACAAACCTTGGATGACTGGCTGGTGCAATTCCCACAAATAAGGCTCGGTACTTATCAGAATCGTAACCCTTATCCGCTTTGCGTGTCGTCCCCGTTTTCCCAGCGACCAAATAACCTGGAATAGCGGCTTTCCTTGCCGTCCCTGCAACGCCTGTTACCTCAACCATCATGCGCAGTACCAAACGAGCCACCTCAGGACGAAACACCCGTTCGCCAGCAGGAGGCTGATCTAAGGCCATCATGGTGACAGGCACAGACAAGCCATCGTTAGCCAGTACCGAATAAGCCTTAGCCAACTGCAACAGCGTTAGACTATAACCATAACCATATGCCGCGGTCGTTTTATTCACGGGATACCACTCTATGGGGGTTCTTAACTTACCCACCAGCTCACCAGGATAAACAATCCCCGATTCTTTTCCTAGCCCACAAAAGCTCAAAAATCGCCATACCTCTTCACGGCTCATGCTTTCCACGATTTTAACCATGCCGATGTTGCTGGATTTACGCAAAATCCCTGTTAAATCCAACTCACCATAACCATGCGCATCACGCACCAGCTTCTCGTTGGATAAATACTTACCATTTCCCGTATCAATCACTTCGTTTGGCTTAATCTTACCTAATTCTAATGCACCCGCCATCACAATAGGCTTAATGGTAGAACCAGGCTCAAACACATCTGTCACCACACGGTTACGAATCTGCACAGCGGTAACATTGGAACGATCATTAGGGTTATAACTGGGTTGAGAAACCAAGGCTAAAATTTCGCCTGTTTTCGCATCAAGCATCACCAACTGTGCCGCTTTGGCTTGATGCTGAATCATCGCTTTTTTCAACGCACGATAGGCAAAAAACTGTAAATCACGATCAATCGACAAACGTAAGGATTTGCCTTCTTTAGCGGGACGAATTTCATCGAGCGTATCAATCACTCGCCCCAAATTATCACGAATCACACGCTTAACCCCAGGTACGCCACGTAACCATTCGTTATAGCTTAACTCTGTTCCCTCAATGCCTTGATCATCGATATTGGTAAACCCAACAATATGCGCCATCACCTCACTTGCTGGATAAAAACGTTTGTATTCGGGGATAAGATGAACACCAATTAAAGGAAGTTTTTCAATCGTCTGTGCTTGTTGTGGTGTTAAGCCGCGCTTTAGATAAATAAAACTTCTCTCTTCATTTTGATGAATTTTTTCTTGAAGTTGTTCCAAGGGTATAGACAAAGCGGAAGCCAAAGAGATTTGATAATCAAGCTTATGATTGAGGGTACGAGGATCAATGGCTACTGAAATCATGGGGGTACTCATCGCCAAAACATGACCACGACGATCCATGATCGCCCCCCGTTCAGCAGGGATGCTGAAATTACGCACTTGTCGCTTATCGCTTTCTTTTTGCAAAAAAGCAGAGTCTATAACCATGACGAACCAAGCACCAATAGCCAACACTAAGAAACTGAGCACAATCATGCCAAACGTTATCCACACACGCGTTGCACTGGGCATCATTTTTGCCACACCGACTCAGGAAGCAGTAAAATACGCTCATGGTCACTACTTAAGGGTTGCATCATCAACTGATCTTTGGCAATCTGCTCAACGCGTCTATTAGACAACAAGTGGTTATATTCCAACTCTAGCCGCCCTTCCTCTACCTGTAGTGCGTATTCTTGTTTAACAGCTTTATGCAATTCAGTTGAAGACAGACGAATATGATGCTTAACCCAAACCACCAATAAAGCGGAGATTAAAATTGCCGCCAATACAATCGCCCAAAGCAAAACACCCCACGACCAAAAAGCGACAAAGCCTGGCAGTGAGGTGTGTTTCATTCCAACGCTTCAACAGAAAATTGAAGACTTAATCAGCTTGACGGCGTAACCATGCAGGCACTTCTAACCCACCAGAACCATCATTTTTCGCACCGATTGCACCAGGAACGTTAGGACGCATGGTTCCCATATTGACGTTGCTGTATGCAGACCCACGGCTTGCGCGAGGATCAAAATTACCACCCTGAGGGGTCAAACCAACTGGCGCACGTCCACCTCCTGCCTGACGATTCATCGGTTGCTGTTGTCCTGCGTGACCAGCATGTGAACGCGGCACTGGCTGTTGCGGCATTGGCTGTCTCATCGGTTGCTGTGGTTGCTGTGGTTGCAATGGTTGTGCCTGTTGAGGGGTTTCTTTAACCATTGGTTTCATTGCCTGAGAAACAGCACCTAAACCTGTTGCAATAATGGTAACGCGCACCTCGTCATCGAGGCTATCGTCAAAGGTTAATCCCACCTTCACAATGGCTTCAGGATGCGCAAATCCTTTCACCAATTCACCAACCTGCTCATACTCTTCCAAGCCTAACTCTTCGCTACCAGTAATATTCACGAGAATACCACGAGCACCTTGCATGCTGATGTCTTCCAACAAAGGATTAGAAATGGCTTGTTTAGCCGCAGTGACAGCACGCTCTTCACCTGAAGCAACGCCCACACCCATCATTGCCAAGCCACGACTACCCATTACCGTACGCACGTCTTCAAAGTCAACGTTAATAAAGCCTTCACGCGTGATCGTTTCAGCGACACCTTGCACCGCTTTATAAAGCACTTCATTTGCCATGTCGAACGCACGCTTTAGGGTAAAGTTTTTGCCTGCAATTTTTCTTAACTTTTCATTAGGGATGACAATTAGTGAGTCAACATGCTGACCCAACTCTTCAATACCTGATTCAGCGGCCTTATCACGATTTTCGAAACTATAAGGGCGTGTTACCACACCTACCGTTAGGATACCCATTTCACGCGCCGCTTTCGCTACCACAGGCGCAGAACCCGTACCTGTACCACCACCCATACCAGCTGTCACAAACAGCATATGAGAACCTTCTAGGCAAGCGCGAAGCGAATCAATATTTTCTTGTGCCGCTTGCTTACCCTTATCGACATTAGAACCCGCACCTAAGCCAGACTGACCCAATTGCAGACGAGTACCTGCCAATGAACGGTTCAGTGCCTGAGCATCAGTATTAGCAGCGATAAAGTCCACACCTAGAATTTCATGGCGAACCATGTAATCTAAAGCATTACACCCACCACCACCAAGTCCCATGACTTTAATGATTGGCATACCCGCCAGCGTCATAGACTGTTCTTCTTCAAGCTCAAAGCGCATATTCATGACAACCATCCCTTAACTGCTTGGTTTTCCATCATTCCACTAACCTCTCCACGACACGCAGAACCGCACTACGCGACCTAGAATTATACTCTGTTTCCTCTTTACTAGGAAAGTATTTTCCTAGCGAACGAACCGTCTGATGCCCCTCAACCATCCTAAGTTGATCGTTGTAGCGACCACGAGACTGCTCACGAAAAAACTGTTTTACGACCCGATCCTCGAGAGAGTGAAAACTAATCACTGCCAAACGACCACCAGGTTTTAAGCACGAAATCGCTTGTGTTAGCACTTGCGATAACACCATTAACTCTTCATTCACCCACATTCTTAACGCTTGAAACGTTCTTGTTGCGGGATGTTTATATTTATCTTTCACTGGCTGTGCCAAAGCTACCACTTCAGCCAGTGCTAAGGTATCTGTTAAACGATTTTCAGCAAACGCCTGTAAAATCGCTGTCGCAATACGTTGAGCAAACTTTTCCTCACCCAAGGAACGAATTACCTGCGTCAACTCTGCAACACTGGTCTGAGCCAAACGTTCAGACAAAGGCAAACCTGCGCTATCATTCATTCGCATATCCAATGGACCAGCCTGCATAAAACTGAAACCACGCTCTGCCGTATCAATTTGTGGTGACGACACCCCCAAATCGAGCAAAATACCATCAACGGGTTGGTCAATAACCGCTGACAATTGGGCAAAATTGGTATGAATTAAACGAACCCTAGGTTCATTTGCAAACAAACACCGACCATAATCAATCGCTGTTTGATCTTGATCTAAGGCGATCAACTGACCTGTTGCACCCAACTGAGCTAAAATCGCTTGCGAATGCCCACCTCGACCAAAAGTCCCGTCAACATAAACCCCTTCTGAACGAATGGCTAAAGCTGATAGACACTCAGCCAACATGACTGGAAAGTGTAACGCATGACTCATTATCTCTCTCCACTCAACTTATTAAACCAAACACCCAGAAAGCATCACTTATGACACAGGAACGCTATTTTAACAAAATAAGTGCGTAGCCTCAACAACTAAACAACAACAAAGTCATCAACCAAGCAAGAATTAAGAGAAGCTATTTGAATTTTATAAGAAAATATAATGAATTAAATACGAGTGAATCGATAAGCCGGGTTCTGTCGTGAACAATCATTCCTCTAGGATTAGCATCGCTACTAACCTCAAGCAACCTACCCGAAAACCTAGGCGGACACACCTAGCCACACCGAAGTATGATGTTTTCCTATTTGGTCTTGCTCCAGATGGGGTTTACCCTGCCAGTCCTGTTACCAGTCCTGCGGTGCGCTCTTACCGCACCTTTTCACCCTTACCTTCCATTGCTAGAAGGCGGTTCAGCTCTCTGTTGCACTTTCCGTCGGTTCACACCGCCCAGGCATTACCTGGCATCTTGTCCTATGGAGCCCGGACTTTCCTCTCGTCATACCATTACGCACAACCAGCGATTGTTTAACTCACTCGTTCTGAAATGGTAACAGGCTTTCATCTGATTGTCACTTGTTTTTCACAGATTGCTGAACCCACACGGCAAGCAATAGACTATCCTAACACCGCCTCTAAATCATTTAAGGATTCAGTGATACGGGCTTCCAATCGCTTGATATAACCATCAACCGTCAACTCAGCACCATTAACCAAGGTTTGTTCGATATGTTGAACGTGACGACCAATATCATCAAGTCCTACCGAGAAGGACATACTTTTCAAGGAATGTAACGCGAAAGAACGCCCCTCGCGCTTATCTAACGCACGCAATAAAGAAGGCAATTCCTGCTTATAAGCTTGGATCAACTTTAAATAAGTATCCAAGCCTAATAACGCCTTTTTTTGTTGAATCATTTCTACATTTAACAAAGGCTATCTCATTATCGAATATACGGTTATTTTCACAGCACCTTAACTTACCGCCAAAATGCCTCCTGTACGAATAATGATAACACAGATTACAACTTATTGATCATGGCGACTATCTGCTCAGGTGTTAAAGGAGTCATCGCTCCACCTGTTTCTAATGCCACTTTTGGCATACCGAAAACCGTACAAGTTGCTTCACTCTGTGCGTAGGTTTGCGAACCTTGTTGACGCATTTCTTTCATTCCAATCGCACCATCATCCCCCATACCCGTCAAAATGACACCAACGCCCTTTGCACCAACCTCATTAGCACACGAGCGGAATAACACATCTACGGATGGACGATGACGAGAAACCTTAGCACCCTCTTTCACTTCTACTTTCAGTGAGTTACCAATACGCTTCACCATCATATGATAATCACCAGGTGCAATTAACACGCGATTGGGTAATAACGCATCCCCATCCTCTGCCTCTTTAATATGCAAACTGGATACGCCATCTAAGCGTTCTGACATGGCACGAGTAAACCCAGCTGGCATATGCTGTACGACCACAATCGGTGGACAAGGTGTTGCAATGTTAGAAAACAAATACTCCAATACCTGAACCCCACCTGTTGACGAACCAATGGCAATAATGGTTCCCGAACCACCACGAGACGCACCTTGTGGTTTTGCCTGTAACACCACATCTGGCGACTGTTTGTTTTCTACTATCAATGAAGCCTTAGTAGGAAGTGGACGATTATTCGCCAGACTACTCATAATTTTACGCCCTGCCGCCAACTTAGACATAGAAGCGGCACGAATTGAACGTTGTAAATTATCAGCTGACTCGCCAATAAATGCCTTAACATCCTGACTCGGCTTGTGAATGACCTCTACAGCACCAATTGACAAAGCCTCTGCCGCCGCACGACTACCAGGTCCTGCAATGGTTGAGCAGATAATCACTGGCGTTGGACGTTCTTGCATAATTTTACGTAGAAAAGTTAGACCATCCATACGTGGCATTTCAATGTCGAGAATAATCACATCAGGCCAACCGTGACGCTCAAACTTGTCCATTGCCATAATAGGGTCAACCGCATGCCCTGTGACAGTAATGCCCGTTGCCCCCTCCAATGATTGTAAAAAAGATTGCCGAACTAGCGCAGAATCATCAACAATAAAAACATTAATAGACATTAAACCTTCCTTTTTTCGATTGATTTTTTATTTTTAATAAAGAATTATGAGCGAACAAACACTAAGGTTAAGATACAAATGGACGCACTTTACCAATAATGGTATCTAACAATGAAAATGCAGGAGTCAACACATCATCATGATAGGCAACGCAGTCACGATATACCCCTTTTTTGAAACTAATAAACTTAATTTCATCAGCATCTGCACCGTTGCGCATAGCCTCTTTAATCTCTTGATTGAAGTCTTTTTGAACCTGACTCACTTCCCATAGGGTCACACCAAATAACCGACTGTATTTAATGGCATCACTATCAGGCATCACAAAATACTGACGATCTTTTTCAGGAAGTTCATCAATCATGCCTTTCTGCTGCAAAAATTGACGATCATCTCCTAAAAACAAATTAAATTGAGATTTCAACTCACGCATCAGATTCTGTCTTCCCAAAACAAATACCACAGGAACATCAGAAACCTCGCGAATTGCCTTGGCAATACTAATGGCATTGGTCGCATCAATCTCGCCATCCATCACTGGAATCACCGTCACATCAATGGCATGAATCATTCCTGAGTCAAACAAAGCCTCTTGAATCGCTACAGAAGTTTTATTCGCACCAACATCAATGCAAACCGAATAGTCTTTCTGTAACAAAATATCTGCCATTTTATCTCTAAGCTCTGTCTGAGACACACGAGCTAGCTGAGGTACAGCAACTTCAGTAGCCTGCAATGCCCATTCTTTTTGACGATTTTCATCATCAAATTCGTAGTAATGTGCCGCCTGCTTACTGGCATGCAAATACAACCACGGCAACACGACTTGAGTAGCAACCGTACTTTTGCCAGAACCACCTTTGGCATTCATTACTAAGACTTTATGAACACTCATCACCGCTCCTCACCTGAATAAAACACTTTTACCTCGATTGTTTCCGTATTAAAAATCAGTTTACGTCCACGATGCCCTCCCGTATCTCTTGCCAATACGGGAATATGATATTCCTCTAATACATCTAAGGCGATATTAATATTGCGCTCACCAATGGCAAAACGATCAGAAATATTCATCGAGGCACCACCAAACACCTTAGCACGTATATTTCGCAAGGTCGCCCCTTCCTTTTGCATCTTCTCAATCATTTTTTCCATGCTGACATTACCGTACTTGGGCGTAGCCAAGCCTGAACCATCCCACAAGGGCAAGACAAAATGATTCAAACCACAGACACCATTATTAATATCAAACAGGGCAACACCAACACAAGAGCCTAAAATCGTTACAATTTCTGCTGGTTCTCTTACCACCAGTATTTGCTCTTGATGGATCATATATCTAATCACACAAACCCTCTAACGATGAGCATACACAAAACATACTTTTTCATGATTAAAAAGCCTTGTTTGGGCTAGACTGTTCTTCAAACTCAAAAGTAAATGGCTCTTCTTTCAATGACAATTGTTCAAAGGTTTCTTCTTTATTACTTAGGACAGGAACATCAATGTGCAGTTCATTGTAATCACCTTGACGTACCATTTTTACCTTTCCACGCATAAAAGAGACATAGCCTTTGACCACTGACAAACCTAAGCCTAAGCCATGATTCTCTCGCCCGTAGGACAAATCTTCTTGATAGAATGGATCAAAAATAGCATCCATATCGCTGATTTCTTTACCCAAATTGCGAACAACTAAGTGCAGAACACGATCAACACGTTGCCCTTCTAGCACAACCCTTGTGTTCTTGGGGCTAAAGCGAAAGGCATTAGATAAGACATTACGCATAATGGCTTGTAACTTTTCTAAATCCTGACAAATAACCTCTGGCTGTTGCATGTTTATTTCTAGTTGAATATTGCCAGAAGTAACCAAATGACTCAATGAGTCTTGCACATCACTTAACATCTCATGCAGATTAAAACAACTAATATTGGCTTCCATCTGCCCAGACTCAATGTTCGCCGCGGACACCACGTTAGCCATATGAAAGCTCACTGACAAGGCATCGTAAAATAGGATTTCTAGTAACCCCATCAACTCAGGATCATCACTTCGCTCTTGCATCAAGCCTTTAAGCAACATCACCATTCCCAATAAAGGGTTATTGAACTCATTACGAATTAAGGATAGAAAACGCGTTTTATTACGCTCAGAACGTACCAACCGTTTATTGGCACGCTCCAAGTCTGTAAATGCAGACTGCAATTCATCTAACGCATTTTGACGATCTTCAATACGACGAACCAATAATGCAATCAACACATCATCAGGAATATCGTCACTGATCGTTGGTAGTGCATTATCTGGATTCATAACAAATCCTTTAGTGTTTTACGAATTTGCTCTCTGACCATACCTGGTGTTGTTGATTTAACAATCCAGCCATCCATACCTGCTACAACACCCAACTCTTGTATTTTTTGTCCATCCTCGGTTGTTAAAGCAAAAATAGGTGTCTTAGCGTACTTTTGAATGCCTCTTACCACACCAGCGACATCTAATCCTGACATCCCCGGCATATTAATATCAAAAAAGAAAAAGTCGAAATCAGTGTCTTCTGTCTTAATCATGTCACTAAAGCCAATAGGATCGTTGAAAAAATGAAACTTATACAAGCCTGATCGTTCAACCTCTTTTAATACCATCTGCAAACCTGCAATAATGGTTTTACTATCATCTAATATCACAATCTGTTTCATGTCTTCTACTTATCCTCATTAGCTCTTTGTATGCCGTGATTAGGGTTTTATATAAATTGTTGGTTTAATTTGACGTACTACATCCGTAATACGATTGAGTGTTTCGGAATGCCCGATAAACAGCAAACCGCCTCGCTTCAGTTTGGTTGCCAATCGCTCAACGATATCTTTTCGCTCTTGTTCAGAAAAATAGATGAGCATATTACGTAAGAAAATGACATCAAACTCACCGCCTAAGTCAGGAGGCAACTTTTCCATTAAGTTGATACGGAAAAAACGGACTTTTTGTGCCAAGGTCTCTTTAATCAAAAATTGCCCATCAAATGCACCATCGCCTTTTAAGCAATAACGTCTTAAATAATCATCTGGAATTTTATCCGCTTCAGACATAGGATAAAGTGCCGTGACGGCTTTCTCTAATTCTTCCATGTTGATGTCACTGGCAAACACTTCCCAGCCTAACCGCTTTATTGACAAAGCATCATCTAACACCATCGCAATCGTATAGGGTTCAGCACCGCGAGAACAAGCGGCACTCCACACACGTAAAGAATTTCCTCTAAACTTAGGTAGAAAATCTTTCTGCAAAAAATCAAAATGTTCTTTCTCTCTGAAGAAATAGGTAGTATTAGTCGTCAATAAGTTTAATAATGTTTGTAACTCTTCTTCATCAGATACTACCAGATCATAATACTGAGAATAAGTTGATAACTTTAACTTACGGACACGTTTTGCTAAACGATTCTCAACCATCACGTGCTTTTCAGCACGCAATGTAATGCCTGAAACGTTAAACAATAACTCCTTAAAACGCACAAACTCATTCTGAGTCATGCTTGCAATTTGGGCTTCTAGCACCTTAGTGTTCTCCACCTAAAATACTTTCAACCGCCGACACCAGTGAATCCATATCGGGTTTCAAAATCACCGCCTCAGCACCATTACGTCTTGCTTGATCAGCAATAGATCCTCTTGCCATATTTGTGTTAATGATCACAGGAATCTGTTTAAAACTGGGGTGAGCTTTAAGATGTTTCAACAAAGCCAAACCATCCATAATCGGCATTTCCACATCAGAAATAATCAATCCGGGAAGCATCTCATCTTCATGCTTAATTAAATGATCCCACAATTCCTGACCATTGATAAACATTTGGAAATTGGCATTTTTGCTCTCAAGCACCTGACGCATTGCCGCTTGTACAATACGGCTGTCTTCGGCGATGAGAATACGCTTCGACCAAATGTCATGATTCACTTCATCGCCAGAATGGCTGAGTGTTAATCCTTGCATACCAGGAAAAACATCGGTTAGCAACACATCACTGTCGAAAACCATACACAGACGTTGCTCATTGGCAACCATGATTTCCGTAATATACTGCATCTTACGATCTTCTTGCGAATGATCGGTTAAACGGTTAGCATCAATGTTCATGATGCCAATAACGTGTTCAATCACTAAACCAATACGCTTGCCGCCATAGTAACACACCATCACCAAGCGTCGGTGAGACTCATCGAATGACTTGCCTAACCAACCGTCAAAATCGACCATACTGACCATATTCTGACGAATTTTAGTCGTTCCGTAAGCGATCCCTGCGGCATCTGGGTTATTGGCAATACTTAAGGTTTTATATTCGATCAACTCTTCTACTTTTGAAACGTTAATCGCAAAAATGTCATTTCCACTGCGAAAAATAACATACTGACTGGCTGTGTCCGCGTTACTGGTAACGAGACGAATCAATTCATCATCAATCGAAGAGGCTTGTGTATCTTGTTGTTGATTCATAAGCACACCTTACAAATACTTAATGGTTGATTGACGTACATGTGACAATTCATCTAATGAAGCCACACGATCTATGTTCAAAATAGGCACAAATGCACCCTCAACTCTCGCCATTTTCAGAATAAAATCCTGACGTACCTTTGAACCAAAGGCAGGCGCAACATCAATATCAGACTCGGCAACATCTTGCACCTGATTCACCGCATCCACTTGTAAACCAACATCCATACGATCTTCTGGGGTACCACATTCTACAATAATAATGCTGGTGCGTTTATCAATAACGCTGTCCCCCAAGCCTAATCGCTTACATAAGTCAATCACGGGAACCACTTCACCACGCACGTTCGTCACACCACGAACCGACATATCCATTAAGGGTACTTTGGTCACTGAACCATGTTCAATGATTTCTTTAATGCCCATAATGTCTGTCGCGAACACTTCACCACGTACCCAAAAGGTTAAATATTGAGCACGTCGTTCCTGCGCTTTTTGTCTCGCTGAAGCTGACCCTTTATTCTGATGATCAGACATTTTACGCTCCTTCAATACTTGAAAATAACGACTGGTGCATCATGACAATGCACCAGTAACACAAGTTAATCTAAGAGATTAAAACGACTTGAAATCACGACGATTGACATCAGCTTTAGGCTTCATCACTTCACGACCTGACACTTGCACGCCAGATGTACGCATCGCTGGTCTTGCTGTAGAACCAGTTGTACGTCCTGTTGCTGGTGCTGATGAGCGAGCGGCTGGTGCTGAACGTGCTGGAGCCGAGCGAGCTGGTGCACGCGATGGCGGCATTGACGCATGACCTGTATTTGACAACTGGAAGAAAGCCATCATCTGTTGCAGTTGTTCTGCTTGCGCTGTCATTTCTTCAGCGGCGGCGGCCAACTCTTCAGAGCCTGCGGCGTTTTGCTGAGTTAAGCTGTCCAACTGAGCCATTGCGGCATTAATTTGGTCTATACCAGCGTTCTGTTCAGCTGACGCTGCAGAAATCTCCTGTACTAAACCTGCCGTTTCTTTAATGGCTGGAACAATCTTATTCAACAAGCCGCCTGCATCTTCTGCAATTTTCACGCTATCCGTAGTAATTTGGCTGATTTCTTGCGCCGCAACCTGCGAACGCTCTGCCAATTTACGCACTTCAGCCGCTACCACCGCGAAGCCTTTACCATGTTCACCTGCACGAGCCGCTTCAATTGCCGCGTTCAAGGCTAATAGGTTGGTTTGGTAAGCGATGTCTTCAATGATACCAATTTTACCGGCTATATTCTTCATTGCATCCAAGGTCTTGCCTACTGCTGACCCACCGTCTGTCGCCATAGAAGAGGCTTCGTTAGCAATCTTGTCAGTTGATTCAGCGTTCTTAGCGTTTTGGTTAATCGAACCTGTCATCTCTTCGATAGATGCCGCTGTTTCTTCTAGTGATGAAGACTGTTCAGTTGCACCTGCCGATAGGGTTTGAGAAGTCGAGTTCACCTGACCTGACGCATTAGAAATTTGATCAATTGCGGCAATTGTTTCAGAAATCACCTCTTCTAACTTGTCTAACGACATATTTAGCGCGTCTTTAATGCGCACAAAGTCACCTTTGAAATCACTTTCAATACGCTGTGTTAAGTCTCCTTCAGACATAGCGGTTAACACATCACCACTTTCGTTGATGAGGCTTTGCATATCCTCAGCCATGTCATTGGTCGCATTTTTTAAGAGTAGATAATCACCCTGCATATCAGAAGTAATACGAACCGA
>CAZLOM010000011.1:24935-25484 GCA_964561185.1 uncultured Piscirickettsiaceae bacterium | reverse complement strand
TTTCCCTAGCAGAGACTCTGGTTTGCTGTTGAAACTGGGCTTGCTTGTCTTTAATGCCGTAGCGCAACAATCGATAAACGGCTTTGTTGGCATCGTAGAGAGTTTTGCCTTCGCCCAAAGCGACAGCAATGTCGAGTTGACGCAAGGCTCGCCCAATGAGTGCAGAGGCAACCCCACGCTGTGTCAGCCATGCCGTCACATCAGCCTCACGGATATTGCGATTATCAGCATCGTGCAAATTGCCAAGGTAGCGGTAGCCTAGTGTTTGTTGAAAATGTGCTACCACGCGATCTTGGGTGACGCGCTCACGTTGTCCGATTGAGGTCATAACATCTGTTTTCCTTTTGCCGTGATGCGATATTTTTGTTTGGGGCTTTGGGGTTTATCTGGCAGGGTCATTTCAATGAACCCTAAAGCGATGGCAGCTTGTTGGTAACTTTCTCTGAAATGTTTTTCATCTTTAAGTGATAAGGCTGTCATAATTTCTTGGCGAGACATTTCACCATGAATCACCTGAAGCAAACCTAATAGTTCAGAAGAAACTTCGGG
>CAZLOM010000011.1:0-24835 GCA_964561185.1 uncultured Piscirickettsiaceae bacterium | reverse complement strand
GGTAACTTCGGGGGTAACTTCGGGGGTAACTTCGGGGGTAACTTCGGGGGTAACTTCGGGGGTAACTACCCTAGCACCACGATTCATCTGTTGCAAGTAGCTTTCTGGGTAAGTAAAAATTGTCCATAACCCACCGCTAAGATCAAGCTTATAAATGGGTTCTGGAAAACCAGCATCAACACACGCCTGAATAATCCGTTCAACACCTCGCCCCCATGATTCGACCAAGCCAGCACGGAAGAACGCATTGGCAATATCGGGGTTGTAGGGTTTGGACGAATGCTTGCCCACCAAGTCATCCAGCGTCCAACGCTCTGGCAAGTGTCCAGCGTTCCAGATCATCAGTTGATTTGGGTAAACGCTGATTTGAATCGGGATGTGACTGGCATAATCTTTATGCACCACCGCATTCAAGATAGCTTCACGCAAAGCGGTCATAGGAACTGGATAGGTTTCGACACGGTACAAGCCATCGTAGCTGATCAGTGCCTTGAGGTATTTGAGTTTTAAGACCTCTATCGTTTGCTCGACCTGCTTAAATAGGTCGCCATGAATTTCGTCTTGATAGCGCAAATCGGCATGATTGTCTTCAAAATAACCGATTTTGATGTACGCACCCGTGACAAAGGCTTCTGGGTCGGGATGAAACAATAATGCTGTTGCACGTTTGAGATAATCGCCAGAGGTTAAGCGTAGGCGTTCAATCAGCAGAGGGTCGTCATCGTTCATGATGTCGGCAGGGAGTCGCTGACTTTGCACTGCCTGTTTACGAAACATCTGCAATACCCTTTTGTCTAAACTGTCCACCATTAAGCGAGGGGTAGGCACACCATCCCATGTAATGCCTTGTTTGCGCATGAGAAAACGATCTAATGCTGAACCTTTTAGTTCCTGCTTGGTCGAGCCTGTACGATAATGATATTCGCCCTTGTAGCTGATGGGATAAGGATAGGCTTCGACCTGAATTTCAATCAGTGGCACACCTTCGGCTTCAAGCAAGTTGACATCGACCAAAATACCCAGCACATCGCGTACTTTGTTGGGAATGTCTTCGAGGAGTTTTGCGGGGTTTTCGACACCCACAGGCGTGCCGTCATCGTCTTTTCCCACTAGCAACACGCCACCATCGGCATTGGCAAAACCGCTAATCCATTTCAGCAGGTCATCTTTCCAGTGGCGTTTGTATTCGATGTGTTGGGATTCTTGGTTCACACCGCTTTTCCTTTTGCTGATGTTTCTATTGCTGACGAGCGATACAGCACCGTTTTTAAGTAATCATCCGTTAATTCAAACACGGGGTCTTTGCCTGTTAGGGCTTTGGTTAAGGGGACGATTTTGGTTCTTACGCCCATGCCGCGATAGTCCACATAGCCATAATCGCGTAATACTTCCATGATGATGGTGTTTCTTGGGGAGCCTTGTCCCGCTTTCATTTTTTCGATGGTCATGGAGTTGGGTAATGCACCGGGGCTGATCACTTCTAATCGGTCGGCATAGCTGGACAGCTCGATTTCAACAAAGCGCGTCCAGTCTCGGTGTGCTAGGGCGTTAATCAAGCTTTCTCGAATGGCTTCAAAAGGAAGAGTAAAGTTCGGTTTTTTTGATTGCCATGCTGTTTGCCTAATCGATGAATTGAGTGAATTGAATAACACCGCATAGTCTACTACAAAAAACAGACCCGATAACCTATCACGATTGTAAAACAGCCATGCTCATTCGCGATGAATTGCGCTTTGCATCAAGTGCGCCCGAACGGGGGCAAAACTGCGTCTGTGTTCAGGCAATGCGCCTAAGGCTTGCAGACGAGCCAAGTGCAAAGGGGTTGGATAGCCTTTGTGCTTGTCAAAGCCATAATCAGGAAAACGCTCATGTAAGGCTTGCATTTGTGCATCCCTCGTGACTTTTGCCAGAATAGAAGCGGCACTAATAGCAGGCACCAAGCCATCCCCTTTTACCACCGCCTGACAGGGCATAGACAGGGCTTTTGGACAACGATTACCATCAACCAACACCCCGTTAGGGACAACAGATAAGCCTTCTATCGCGCGTTTCATCGCCAACAGGGTTGCTTGTAAAATATTGAGCGCATCAACTTCCTGCGCGGTTGCCTCGGCAATTGACCAAGCAATGGCTTGTGATTTAATGCGTTCGGCTAAGATCAACCGCTTGCTGTGGGTCAATTTTTTAGAATCGGTCAACCCGTTAAGATCATAGTTGTCAGGTAGAATGACCGCTGAAGTCACCACCGAACCAATTAGTGGTCCACGACCCACCTCATCCACACCAGCCCACTGCTGATAACTCGCTAACTTATCGAGAGAGAAGGTCATCATGCCACCATTCAATCAGTCTTGTCACCGCCGTCTGTGCGGTATCCAAACGCAGTTGGTGATGTATTTGCTCAAACCAAGACAACTGCGCTTTTCTCGCTTGCGGATTGTCCAACAAATAGCTCAATGCAGGCACAAGGTTCTCTGCTCGCATCTCAGTCTGTAAATACTCAGGCACAACTGACGCATTGGCGAGAATATTGGGCAATCCTGCCCAAGAAGTGGTTGCCATTTTGGTCATGATCCACCAAGAGACAGGGTGCATTTGATAAGCAATCACCATCGGCGTATGACATAAGGCGGCTTCTAAGGTGGCTGTGCCTGATACCACCAACGCCACATCACTGGCGGTTAATACTTGACTCGCCCCCTCTGGCGACAAGATCAGTTGAACGGGCAAACCAGCCACTAAGGGCATAAAATAATCCCGCATCTGTTCATGCAAACAAGGAATTAACACACGCATATCAGGATATGCCTGAGACATCTGTTTGATGGTGTCGATAAAAACGGTTGCATGATAACGCCATTCACTGCCACGCGATCCAGGTAAGACAGCCAGATAGGTCGCACCTTTAGCCAACCCAAGCGATTGACGCGCTTCCTGCTTATCGGGAATGAGGGGCAAACGATCGGCTAAGGGATGTCCCACTGAAACAGCACGTAATTCATGCAATAAAAAATAAGGTGGCTCAAAAGGAAACAAACATAATAGACCATTTGTCTGACGCGCTATTTTTTCCGCTCGTCCAGCACGCCATGCCCATACGGTTGGCGCAACAAAATGATAGACAGGAATTGCCTGACGCTTCAAATAAGCCTCTATGGGTAGCGTAAAGTCAGGACCATCAATGCCCAGCACAAAACTCGGACGAAGATCAGCGAGTTGACGCATCACAGACTTTTGCAGACGACGTAAGCGCGGATAGTGTTTCAGCACCTCCCACAAGCCCATGACGGATACTTCTTCCATCTGCCACAAGGCTTCAACCCCAGCAGATCGCATTCTTGGCCCCGCCATGCCCATCAGCACAACATCAGGAAAACGCGCTCGCAGAACCACCGCCAGCTCCGCCCCCAAGGCATCCGCCGAAGGTTCAACCGCCAGCAAAACAACAAGCTGAGGATTAACGGATGATGCCACGTTCTGCTGACTGTAAAAATTGAATTAATGGGGTCAAGGTCTGATACTCATCATCTTGCTCTTGCAAAATCGCAATGGCACTCTCTAATGGCGTTCCCGAGCGAAAAATAGTGCGATAAGCGCGTTTAATCAAAGCAACCTGATCGGTCGAATAGCCACGACGTTTCAAACCTTCAGAATTGATGCCTCGAGGCGAAGCGATATTGCCTGAAACGGTTGTAAAGGTAGGAACATCTAAATTAACCACGCTACCCATGCCACAGAAACTATGCGCACCGATACGACAAAACTGATGCACTAGGGTATAACCACCGAGAATGGCATAATCTTCCACAATGACATGACCTGCCAAGGCCGCCGCATTGGCAAAAATGGTATCATTACCAACCACACAATCATGAGCGATATGAACGCCTGCCATAATCCAATTGCGATCGCCAATAATGGTATCGCCACGATCTTGAACCGTGCCGCGATTTAAGGTGACGTTTTCACGGATGGTATTGTCATCACCGATCAATAGGCGTGTTGGCTCATTACGGTATTTTTTATCCTGTGGTGCGGCACCTAACGAAGCAAACGAAAAGACTTGGTTACGCTTTCCTAATACTGTCGGCCCTTGGATCACCACGTGAGGGGCGATCACACACCCTTCACCAATCACCACATCAGGACCAATAATGCTATAGGCACCTATCTCTACATCATCGGCAATTTCTGCGCTGGCATCAATGATTGCCGTTGCATGAATCACATCACTTCCCTCTCAGCACACATCAACTCAGCACTGGCAACCAACTTACCATCTACCTGAGTTTCAGCTTCAAACTTCCACACACCGCGCTTGGTTGATAAGACTTTAACCGTAAAGTCTAAACGATCCCCTGGAAAGGTTGGTTGACGAAAACGACAATTATCCACACCGACCAGATAGTAAATTGAGTTCTCTCGGGGTTTAGACTCACTCGACTTGAAAGCGAGAATGCCTGTTGCCTGCGCCATGGCTTCAATAATCATTACCCCCGGCATAATCGGATGATTCGGAAAGTGCCCCGTAAATTGAGGCTCATTAAAGGTAATATTCTTGTAACCCTTTAAGTATTCACCCTCTTTCAATTCGGTCACTCGATCAATGAGCAGAAAAGGATAACGGTGAGGCAAATACTGAAAAATATCTTCGATGCGCATAATCATAGTGAATATCTTTTTATAAATAGAAAATTAAAGGACTATTTTAATCGTTTTGGTTGCTTTGTGCATCACTCTTTATCAGATGATTGCAGTTTTTCTAACACTTTAACCCGTTTGGCAAGCTGATCTAATTGACGAAATCTGGCGGCATTTTTACGCCATTGCTCATTGGTATCCTGTGGTGTACCACTGGAGTAAACACCCGCTTGATGAATATCACTGCTGATCATACTCATCGCGGTAATATGAACATCATCGGCAATATGCAAATGACCACTCACCCCAGCCTTACCAGCGATGGTGCAACGCGCCCCAATATGCGTACTACCAGCCACACCCGCCTTGCCTGCAATCGCTGTATGCTCACCGATAAACACATTGTGTGCAATCTGAATAAGATTATCCAATTTTGCACCCTGTGAAATCACGGTATCTTCAATGGCACCACGATCAATACACACATTCGCACCAATGGAGACATCATCGGCAATCACCACACGCCCTAGCTGGGGAACTTTCACCCAACGGACACCATCCCTCGCCCAACCAAAGCCTTCAGAGCCAATGACGGTACCCGATTCAACCGACACACGATCACCCAATTGACAATCGTGTAGCAAGGTAACATTAGGACCAATCCAACACTCACGCCCCAACACACACCCCTGTGCAATGACCGTATTTGCACCGATCACACAATCTTGACCAATACAAACATTGGCTTCAATGACCACATTAGCCCCAACACTCACGCCTGTAGCTAACACTGCCGTAGGATCAATCTCTGCTTTGGGATGAATTTGAGCCACTGGCTTGACAAGAGGATGTAATACCTGTGCCACCTGCGCGTAGGCTAGGTGCGGATTGCGAGCAATCAGTGCATTTCCCGACCAAAGTCGCGCCTCTGACTCAGCCATAATCACCACACTTGCCGCGGTTTTTTCAAGCTCTGAGCGATATTTTCGATTGGTGAAAAAACTAATGTCGCCAACGCCAGCCTTGGCCAGCGTAGCGACTTTGAACACATCTACCGAGCCATCTCCCTGATAGCTCAATGTTAACAGCTCAGCCAGTTGTGCTAATTGCATGGTGATATCATCCCCACGGTTAAAAAGGTCATGAAGATTAAGGTCGATTGATATTCTTCTGCTTATCAGCATCTGTCGCCAGATAATTTAACACATTTGACGTAACATCAATGGTTTCACGGGTATAAGCAATACCATCATAAAGGATTAGATCATAACCTTCTTTTTCACCAACCGCTTTAATGGCTAGGTTAACCAAGTCTTGCAACTTCGAAAGTTCTTCATTACGACGAATGTTCAACAACTCTTGAATGTCATTGCGACGACGTTGCAAATCGCGCTTTTTCATCACGATGTCACGCTCTTTCGCTTCACGCTGTGCTTCCGTCATGACCGATTTATTTTTGTCATAGTCTTTAGCAATTTTCTCAATTTCGTCATTCATCTTGTTCAGTTCTTTCTGCTGAGGCGCAAATTCTCGCTCTAACGCCGCAGAAGCCCCTTTAGCCTGAGGTGCCTGCTCCAACAGCTTTGCCACATTCACCACACGCACCTTAATGTTGTCAGCCAACACGGGAGCAGAAAGCACCGCTGACAACATCATCACACTTACCCAACGCAAGTTTTGCAAACGCATTTTATATTCCTTTTATTCAAAATCTATCAAACAACTAACCAATAGCACAATCTGTTAGAATGGAACGCCGATGGTGAATTGAAACTCTTGAGTACGATCCACACTGGTTGCATTCAATGGTTTAGCATAGCTAAACGTTAATGGTCCAATCGGTGTAATCCACGAAAACCCCAACCCCGATGACAATCTTAACGCATTTGCATCAAATTTGTCATAGTCTGAAAAGACATTTCCTGCATCAAAGAACCAACTCAAACGCATATTGCTACTGTCTTCAATAAACCAAGGTCTAAAATTCAGGGCTAATGAAGATACCGTTAAGAAATCACCACCCAAAGCTCTCATACTGCCATCTCGTGACAAGGTATAATGCTCACCTAGGCTATAAGCCTCATAGCCACGAACCGTTTGGATACCACCCGCGTAATAACGTCGGAAAAAGGGTAAACCATAACCACTCAAATTGCCATAACCCTTACCGTAACCCACAGTGCCAACCCAACTCAGGTTAGTCTTCTCTGTTAACGGCAAATACACTTTTTGCTGAACATCGAGTTGATAATAAGTCAAATCACCCACTGGGGTAGAAACCGACAAACCACTCGAGTGATAAAAGCCCTTATTCGGAAAATAAAACTCATCTCTTGAGTCATGCACATAGCTGGCTTTCAATGAAACGTCATTGTACTCACTCGCCCCCTGAAACAGCTCGTTATACTGCTTTTGCATCATTGGGTCAGAAGTCGCTACATACCCATTGTTCAATGCCCAACCAAACCCAGGATTTTGTGTCGTCACACCGTCATCAGCGATATTGCTTTGATTCATCCCTTGGAATACCAAACTGAGCTTTTCAGCCTGCACACCAAGATTGAAACGATCTTCTTCGCTAATAGGTAAGCCGTAGGACACCCGAGTGCCCAGCGTATTGGTACTATAAGGTGCAAGATACAAGTATTCAGCATCAATCTCACGAACAAACACGCCAGCACTTAAACTGTGCGCATCTGGGGTAAAGTAAGGGTTGGTGACATTGATGTCATAATTTTTACGTGCCCCAGAATGGCTGATACTAAAGGTTGCATTATTGCCTGTACCAAAAATATTACGCTCAGATAAACTAAAGCCTAGCAACATATTTTCGACCTGAGAATAACCAATCGAAGCGGTAATCGCCCCCGTTGGCATTTCTTCAACCTTAACGATCAAATCAACCTGATCGGCTGAAACACGCTTAGTCTCAATATCCACGGTTTTGAAGAAGCCCAAACGCTTGAGACGTGCTTGTGACTGACGAAGCAGTGCCAAGTTATAAGGCGCGGACTCCATCTGACGCATATCACGTCGCACCACATAATCACGTGTACGCGTATTGCCCTTTACTTCAATGCGGCGCACATAGACACGATTTTTAGGTTGAATAGCGATGTCTAACTTAGCTTCCCCTGTTTCAGCATTCAGCTGTGGCTTAGGCTCAACCTCCGCAAAAGCATAACCCTGCTCCGATAATTTGTCTTTGATCGCATTAACCGATGCCGTAATTTTATGACGTGCAAAGGGTTCATTCTCCCCTGTTTTGAAGGTCAACAAGGCACGTAACTGATCTTCAGCTAAAATCTTATTCCCCGAAAAAGAGACCTCTGTCAGCTGATATTGTTTACCTTCCTCTAGGTTAATGGAAACATAAACACGGGTTTTATCCGCAGACAAACTGACTTGAGAAGATAAGATACGAAAATCGGCATAGCCTCTGTCCATGTAATAGGCACGAATGGTTTCTAAATCGGCTTGCAATTTGGTGCGTGCGTATTGGTCAGCATCCGTCAACCAAGACCACATTGTTGGTTCTGACAAAGACATCTGCTTCGCTAATCTTGCGTGATCAAAGACTTTGTTGCCCACAAAATTGATGTTAACAATCTTAGCTAACTCACCCTCTTTGACCTTAATGCTCAAGTTGACTCGATTGCGCTCTAGGGTTTCTAAGTGAGTTTCGACTTGTGTTGCATAATAACCTTGGTTTTGGTAACGTTGCTTCACATCCTGCGTCACACGATCCAGATCGGTTTCGTTAAGAATGCGCCCTTTCTTCACCCCCAAGGATTGAATGGCTTCAAGCAGTTCCTCTTCTTTGATCAGTTTACTGCCTTCAAATTTAATGTCTGCAATGGAGGGACGTTCAATCACCGCAATGCTCAACACGCCCTGATCTTGCGATACCTTGACCTCTTTGAAGAATCCCGTTGCGAACAGGGATTTAATGATTTGCTTAACCTGTGCCTTGGTTAGCGTTTGCCCTTCACGCACCGATACATAACTCATGGCTGTCTCTTTAGACACCCGCTCAATGCCTGTAAATTCAATTTTTTGTACTACCTGAGCTGAGGCAACACTGATATATGCCGTCGCCGCTAACACACCCAGTGTAGATGGAATTTTTTTCAACACGTTAACTCCCAAACAGGCGTTTTACATCACTAAATATCGCCAAAAGCGTAAAAGAAACAATTAGCAAAAAGCCGACCTTTTGCCACACCACCAACCAATTTTCGGGTAATGATCGCCCTGTTAAGCCCTCAAGGGCAAATAATAACAAATGACCACCATCTAGCATAGGCAAAGGCAATAAGTTTAACACGCCTAGGCTCAAACTTAATACCGCTAAAAACTGAATAAATCGAATCCACCCCATATCAAGGCTGTTTCCTGCGGCTTGTGCAATGCCTACTGGTCCAGATAATTGCTCTAAGCCCGATTGCCCAGTTACCAAACGCGCAATCGCACGCAAGGTCAACACCGTTAAATCCCATAGTTTTTCAGGGGCTTTAAGCAAGGCTTCAGCAAAGGTATAGTCAACCTTAGCAAATACTTGCTGTTGCCAGTCGCTAGGTACTTGTGGACGCACCCCTAAAAATCCTGTCACGCCCTTATCGGATTGATGCTGACCAACAACAAGACTTAACTCAAGCGGTTGACCATCACGCAACAGCGTAAACACCACCTGCTGATTCGGATTCTGCTTCACCCATTGTGATACGTCCATAAAACTGTCAATGCTCAATCCGTTTAAGGTAAGCAGAAGATCACCTGCTTTGAGACCACCGCGATCTGCGGCACTATCAGACTCAACCCGATCAAGACGCGCAGGTAAATCAGGTAAGGCTGGCACAAATCCCCACAAAGCCATCTGCTGACGAGGGTCTGACCATGCCAATTCTCGCCATTGATTGGCATCGACGCTTATCTGTTTTTCTTTTCCCTGACGATCTTGTAGATCAAAGATCAAGACTTCTTGATCGTGCAATTGCCGCAATAACAGCACAGGAAGCTCTTCTAAATGATGAACCGCTTGACCATTCACCGCCGATACCAATAGGGTTTGACCGCCTGACACCTCAGCCCAAGGCGTACCAATCGCCCCTGGGGATAACCAAGCACGAGGGGCGGTTACGCCTGCCATTAATACCACCACCATTAACAGATAGGCAAGCAAGAAATTAATGGCTGGACCTGCGAACACAATTAATGATTTTTCCCACAAGCGACGACGCGCAAAACTTTGTTCTGCTTGTTCAGGGGTGAGCTGATGCAAGGCAGGATCAGCAAACAACACATAACCACCAATCGGTAGCCACGCCAAACGATACTCAATCCCTTGCGCTGTTCTTTGCCAAATCGCGCCACCCATACCGATTGAAAAACGAATCACAGGCACGCCTAACTTTCTCGCTGTCCAAAAATGCCCCCACTCATGTACAGTGACCAACAACAACAATGCCAGTAAAAACCCCAAAATCGCGGACATCAAGCAAGCCACCATTGATAACACAATAAATAAACAGGTAAGGCTAGGAGCAACGCATCAAAGCGATCTAACCATCCCCCATGTCCAGGAAGCATCTGGCTACTGTCTTTAACGCCTGCTTGACGCTTTAAGGCAGACTCAAACAAATCTCCAGCAACGGACAAACTGGCAACCAACAGCGCGATTGCCATAAAAATCATCACAGGCTGATCTTGCCACGTCGCGATTGCCATCGCGTAAAGTGCGACCGCTAATAAGCCACCAGCAACCCCTTCCCACGTTTTACCAGGACTAACATTCACTGCCAATTTATGACGACCAAAACGCTTGCCCGCAAAGTAAGCAAAACTGTCCATCACCCAAACCAATGACATGGCATAAATAAACCAGCCAATGCCGACCAGTAGGGGCAGTAGCGTGAAGGCTAAGGCAAAATTAACCAACCATACCATGCCAAACAGACGTAACATCACCGCCCAAGAATCAGCCCAAGTGCCTGCTTTTTGGTAACTCACGACAGCCAATAACACACCAAGGGTTAACCAGATGGTGAGTATTTGCCACCACGCCGACTCAATCACGTTTGGTGTCAGACTCATCACCAACCACAGCATCGCGACTGAAGTCGTGGTATATGCCGTTATCCGTGACCAACTGGTCCATCCTGTTAATTTTGCCCACTCATACCCCATTAAACCTAATAAGAGACTGGCAGGCATAATAAATTCGTTCACGGGCGTTAGCACTAAGGCACCCACACCTAAAACCAATAGCAGAAACGCGGTAATAATTCTTTGTTTGAGCATCAAGAAGATTCCTTAACCGTCATGATTTGATCGCCCGTCATCCCAAAACGACGCTGGCGCAAGGCAAAATCAGCAATGGCTTCATCAACCAATTTCGCATCAAAATCAGGCCATAACGCATCGGTGAAATAAAACTCCGCGTAAGCCATCTGCCACAGCAAAAAATTACTGACCCGTTTTTCTCCGCCTGTACGAATCAACAAGTCTGGTTCTGGCAAATCAGCAAGACAGAGATAGGGATAAAGATCAGATTCTGTTAACTGTTCAATGGCGGTTTGTGGATGTGCCTCTGCCCAACCTTTGACCGCTTGCACCATATCCCAACGACCACCGTAATTGGCGGCAATGGTCAGGGTTAATCCATCATTGGCTTGCGTTTTGGCTTCAGCTGAAGCAATACGTTCTTGAATGTCTTGACTAAAACGACTACGGTCGCCGATGACGCGCAGGCGCACATTGTTATCATGAAGCTTTTTGACTTCACGCACCAACGCCCAACTGAAAATTTCCATCAACTTAGACACTTCTTCAGCGGGTCGTCGCCAATTTTCAGTTGAAAAAGCAAACAGGGTTAGCGCAATAACGCCTCGCTCACGACAACGCGCAACCACCTTACGCACCGCCGCAAGCCCACGCTCATGACCGAGAAATCTTGGCAAGCCTCGCGCTTTTGCCCAACGCCCATTGCCATCCATAATGATGGCAATATGACGCGGAATAGCAGTTGAATCAGGCATTAAATTTGTATCAACTCTTTTTCTTTTGCCCCTAACACAACTTCGACATCAGCAATGGCTTTATCCGTCATTTTCTGAATAACGTCATTGGCTTTACGCTCTTCATCTTCGGTGATTTCTTTATCCTTCAGAAGCTTGGCAAAAGACTGGTTGGCATCACGACGAATGTTACGAACCGCCACGCGAGCGTTTTCTGCTTCAGACTTGGCTTGTTTGATCATTTCCTTACGGGTTTCCTCTGTCAAAGCTGGCAAGGGAATACGAATATCACCACCATTTGAGGAAGGGTTTAAGCCCAAATTCGCCTTCAAAATCGCTTTTTCAATGGCTGGTGCTAAGTTTTTTTCCCAAGGAATGACTTTTAAAGTACGCGCATCTTCTACTTGAATGTTCGCGACTTGACTTAACGGGGTTTCAGAACCGTAGTAATCTACACGCACAGTATCTAACACGCTAGGATGCGCTCTACCTGTACGAATTCGTCCTAAATGCTGCTCTAAGGCAGTCATTGCTTTTTCCATGCGACTTTGCGCATCTGCTTTAATTGTTTCAATCATGATTGAGACTCCTCACAAACCAAGGTACCAATGTCCTGACCTTGAACAATGGCAACTAATGCCTCAGGGGCAAACATATCAAAAACACGAATCGGTAATCCCTGTTCCTGACACAAGACAAACGCAGTGGTATCCATCACAGCCAACTGTTTATCAAGTGCTTCACGGTAAGACAAGCGCGAATAACGCACCGCATTAGGGTCTTTTTTAGGATCCGCCGTATAAATACCATCAACCTTCGTGGCTTTTAACACCAAGTCACAGGACAATTCAGCCGCTCGCAATGCCGCGGCACTGTCCGTTGTAAAATAAGGCGATCCCGTACCACCAGGCAATATCACCACTTCACCACGAGCCAATGCCTGACGCGCACTAAACGCATCGAAGTCAGCCACCACGCCCGCAACCCCTAGCCCAGAATAGACTTGTACAGGCACATTCAAGCTGGCGAGTGTATCGCGTAATGCCAGCCCATTCATCACGGTTGCTAACATACCCATTTGATCGGCTGTTGCACGATGAATGCCTTGACCTACCGATGAAGCACCTCTAAAAAGATTTCCACCACCCACCACAATAGCAACTTGGATGCCTTGCTCAACGACCTGTGCAACCTGACGACAAACCCCGAGGAGAACCTCGGGGTTGTAACCAAATCCTGCACTGCCCGCCAAGGCCTCGCCACTAAATTTCAACAAAACACGTTGGACAGCTTGTGCCATGATTACTTGCCTTGCATTGCGGCAGCCGTTGCGGCAACTTCCGCTGCAAAATCAACTTCTTCTTTAACGATGCCTTCACCCACTTCTAAACGAACGAAGTGTTTAACCACTGCACCGTTTTTCTTCAACAAGTCAGCCACTTTGGTGTCTGGGTCTTTAACGAAGGCTTGGCTCAACAAGGTTACTTCTTCCATGAACTTACGCATCGCGCCTTCAACCATCTTCTCAACGATGTTGGCTGGCTTGCCAGACTCGTCTGCTTTGGTTTGGGCGATGGCTTTTTCACGCGCAATGGTTTCTTCATCAACACCAGACGCATCAATGGCTAATGGACGGCTTGCCGCAATGTGCATTGCCAAATCTTTACCTAGGTTTTCGTCACCACCTTCTAGGTTTACGATCACACCGATCTTGTCACCATGACGGTAAGCACCAATAGAACCAGAGGTTTCGATCGTTTCGAAACGACGAATGCTCATGTTTTCGCCAATTTTAGCGATCAATTCACGACGACGCTCGTCAACCGTTTTTCCATCTGCCATTTTTGCTTCTAATAAAGCTTCAATGCTAGTTGCACCAGAAGCCAGTGCCGCGTTTGCCGCACCCATCGCAAACTCGTTGAACTCTTCACCTTTGCCGACGAAGTCAGTTTCACAGTTGGCTTCAACAATCGCTACACGTTTTTTGTCGTCAGACAGTGCAATGGCAATTGTACCTTCTGCCGCTGTACGACCCGCTTTTTTGTCTGCTTTTGCCATGCCTTTTGCACGTAACAAGTCAACAGCGGCTTCCATGTCGCCAGAGGTTTCTGTTAAGGCAGATTTACATTCCATCATGCCAACGCCTGTGCGTTCGCGTAATTCTTTTACCATGCTAGCAGTGATTGACATTTTTTACTCTTCCCGTAATAAATAAGAACAATGCGTTATAGAGAATAACCGAATTGTTATGACAAAAAAATTAACTTATTATAAAAAAAGGGGCGCGAACCGCCCCTTTCTTTACAGAACCAATTAAGCCGTTGCTTCTTCAGTGGCTACCGCTTCAACAAACTCATCTTCTGCTGTTGCTACCGCAGTCGTAATGCTTGCTTTTGCTTCCAAAATGGTGTCAGCCGCTGACTCTAGGTAAAGTTTCAATGCACGAACCGCATCATCGTTACCAGGAATCACATAGTCAACCAATGAAGGATCGTTGTTGGTATCAACAACACCAAACACAGGAATACCCAATTTTTTAGCTTCTAGAATTGCATTGTGCTCAACACCAGTATCAATCACAAAAATCGCATCTGGCATTTGACGCATATCTTTAATACCGCCTAATGAACGCTCTAAACGCTCCAACTCACGCGCTTGCATCAGCGCTTCTTTCTTAGTCATACGCTCAAAAGTACCATCTTGAGACATGGTTTCAAGTTCACGTAAACGACGGATAGACTGCTTAACGGTTTTGAAGTTCGTCAACATACCACCTAACCAACGGTGATTAACGTAAGGCATGCCACAACGTTGCGCTTGCTCAGCGATCACTTCTTGTGCCGCACGCTTAGTACCCACAAACAACACTGAACCACGACCAGCCGCAATTTTGCTGATGGCATTCAATGCGTCTTGGAACATTGGCAATGTTTTTTCTAGGTTAACGATATGAATTTTGTTACGTGCACCATAGATATACTGACCCATTTTTGGGTTCCAGTAACGTGTTTGGTGACCGAAATGAACACCAGCTTCCAATAGCTGACGCATAGATACTTTAGCCATAATATTCTCCAGTATGGGTTTTGCCTCCATGATCCCCTAGCCTACCAAACTCCTTAAAGTCACCCAGTAGCTGGTTCTGAATCATGTGTGGGATTATAACAATAATAATTTACTTACCAACTTTGCGCACCTACCCTCTAGGGTAAGACACAAGAGGCTATTTATACCAAATTTTTGATACCATATCAAGCATTATTATCCAATCAGGGTAACAAAGCAATCAAGGATAAGCCCAAAGTTTCAGGGAAACCAAACCGTAAATTCATGTTTTGAATGGCTTGCCCCGCGGCACCTTTGGTGAGGTTATCAATGACTGAAGTCACCACCACTTTGTTGCGACCTTGTGGGCGATACACCGCCAAACGACACAGGTTTGTGCCTTTCACCGTACGGGTTTCAGGGTTACTGCCTGCTGGCATGACATCAACAAAAGGCTCATTGGCATAACGGGTTTCAAACAAGGCTTGCAAATCCGCTTGAGAGAGGTCTTTGGTTAAGTTGGCATAAACCGTGACTTCAATGCCACGAATCATGGGTAATAAATGAGGCACAAAGGTGACACCCACAGACTCGCCCGCCAAAGCAGTCAGTCGTTCTTCAATTTCAGGTAAGTGTCGATGACCATTCAGTGCATAAGCCTTAAAGCTGTCAGAGGCTTCTGCCATGAGCATATCGACCTTCGCACCACGACCTGCGCCTGAGATTCCCGATTTGGCATCCACAACAATATCATCTAAAGCAATCAATTGATGTTCAATTAGCGGTGCTAAGGCAAGCTGAGTTGCTGTAGGATAACACCCTGGATTACCAATGATCATCGCAGACTGCGTTTGTTGACGCATGATCTCGGGTAAGCCATAGACAGAATTTGGCACTAATTCAGGGGCTGGATGGGCATGACCATACCATTTCTCCCAAACAGCTAGGTTTTGTAAACGGAAATCTGCCGCCAAATCAATAACCACAACACCCGCTGAAGTTAATGTTTGAGCCTGTGCCGCGGCAATGCCATGCGGGGTTGCAAAGAACACCACATCACACTCTGTTAATTGCGCTTCATCGGGTGTCGAAAAAGCAATATCTAATACACCACGTAAACTGGGGAAAAGTTTCGCCACAGGAACGCCAGCTTCAGCCCGCGAAGTGATGGCTGTCACCTCAACTTGCGGATGCTGTGCTAACAAGCGCAACAACTCCGACCCTGTATATCCTGTACCACCCACAATACCGACACGTAATTTCTGCATGCTTTTTCTCCTAAGATAACGAAATCTGTGTCACTATTAATGTCCAACTTCATGTCCACATTAATATCCGACACAGTAAACGGCGAGATTTTACACCATAGCATAGAACAATAGATGAAGAAGATGACACAATGGGTCAAAAATAATGTTCAAATCTTTCGTTCAATGCTAAAATTAAAAAATCAGGGAAAAACGAACAAAAGGTAACAAAAAATGACAAAAAGTTCCCACAACCAGTTGTCTGGCTGGATTACGTTAATCTTTTTCACCACCCTTTTTGTGATGAGTGGGGTCATTATTTCCTTCTTGATTCGTGATGCCAAACAATTTGACGCTTACCATCAGCAAATCTCTTATCAGACCATTTACAGCGTCAGTTGGGAGCTAACTCAATTGTTTGAAGAACAACAACGTTTGGCGGAGTTGGTAGCCAAAACCTATCAACAACCCATTACCGAATGGATCAATGATATCGACAACCCCGAAAAACATAAAAGGGTTAAAGAAATCATCGAAATATTCTTCCCACAACATTACAGTTTTACCCTAGCAGATCATGAAGGACATGCTTTGTGGGATGACCTAGGCGAAAATATTGGTGAAAAATGCTTAACTGAACTTTATGAGTACAGCCAGCATCATAATGACCATAAAGACAATGATGATCATCGTCGCTACGCGATTTCCTCCATTCATCCCGGACCGAGTCAGTATCACTATGATCTGTTTTTACCTGTGCAAGGATTGAATGAAGCTAAAATCTTACTGATCAGTTTTTCGCAAACCGCTTTAATTGAAAAACTTGCGAATCGTCAATCGGTTGATCACCACCTCATGATGGTTGATGAGCAACGCGCTAACCTGATTGAATTGACAGGGTCTGGTGGCAGAGACACCATTAAACGATCTTTCAATTTAGAGCATAAAGAAGAAGCTTTAATCTATGAAGGTATTGGAGGGAAGAGAAATATTGATCAAACCCATTGGGCGGTAGTGGACATGATTGATCCCAGCTTACGTCAAGAAAAACAAGACAAATTGCTATTCGGTATCAGTTTAACCGTCATTTCCACACTCTTACTGGCTTTTATTGGTGATTTTGCTCTGTCTCGCTACCGCCATGCCACGGAAGAAAGAGAAAAATATCTTCAAGAAACCAACGCTGGTTTAGAAGAAGAGGTTGCCAAACGAACAGAGTTACTCACCACACAAAAAGCACAGTTGAAACTTGCCGCAACGGTATTTGAACAATCCACAGAAGGCATTATTATCACCGATGCGAATAACCTCATTGTGGATGTTAACCAAGCCATGCTTCATATCAGTGGCTTTAATCGCGATGAGTTGATTGGACAAAACCCCAGCCTATTGAATAAAACAAAGCGTTCGGCGGAGTTTTACCAACAAATGTGGGAAAGCCTACAAGAATATGATTGTTGGCATGGAGAGTTAGAGGACTTTAACAGCAGAAAACATCACCGTATTACCATGCAATGCGCCATTTCTGCGGTCAGAGATGATGATGGCAACATCAGTAATTATATCGCGATTTACACCAACATTACCCCCCTAAAAACAGCACAGCGTGCCTTAGAAAATATGGCTTACTATGATCGCTTAACAGGACTCCCTAACCGCACTCTATTGTTTGACCGACTCGAACAAGCCCTGACCCACAACAAACGCAATAACAGTTTTTTTGCCGTCTGCTATTTAGACCTAGATGGCTTTAAGCCAGTCAATGATACCCTTGGGCATGAAGCAGGCGATGAACTGTTAAAACTGGTTTCCACACGAATGGAAAGCACCCTGCGTCAAAATGATACCGTAGCGCGTCTCGGTGGTGACGAGTTTGTACTTCTCATCAGTGATCTTAACACGCCTGAAGCGGTTGAGCCCATTTTGCAGAGACTGATGAGTCATATCCAAGAACCCTTTATGATTCAGGAACATTCCGTTCATATCGGAGCGAGCATTGGGGTTGCCTTCTACCCTAATCACGGGGAAGAAAAAGATCAGCTCCTGCGTGCCGCTGATCAGGCGATGTATCAAGTCAAACGGACAGGTAAAAATCATATCGTTTATTTTGACAGCATTGCCTAAACAACTAAATCGCTTTCATAGAGGACAACAGGCATAGTTCGTGCTTAAAAATCAGAAACATCACAATAAGTGTTGCTCCTACACTTAATGATTCATCTGTGGAAGACCCTTTGTGCCTAATACCCCGTTAACACATCTCATACAACACATTAAACCAAGCCTCTTGCTATTGGTGGTTTTTTCGTTGGTGGTGAATATCGGTATGCTCGTACAACCTTTCTTTTTTATGAACATGTCTTTTAGCGTCATTATTCCTCGAGAAGAAGAAACACTCTTCACCCTCATTGCCTTGTTGTTATTTGTTTTTACCATGATTTTTATGCTCGACTTGGTTCGACATCGCTTGCTCAGTCGAATTTCCTTGCGCGTCGATACCCTGTTGTCTCCTTTTGTACACTCAGCCATGTTGCGCTATACCGATAAAAACCCAAATGCCGTTTTAACCCAACCAGTAGCTCAACTGGAACAAATTCGTATGTTTTTATCAGGGGGAAGTGCGCAAACCTACCTAGATCTCCCCTTTTTACCGCTATTTCTGATTGCGATTTATGCGTTGGAGCCTTTATTTTTGGGTTATACCATGATTGCCGTTGCACTGGTTGCCCTGATGACCAGCATTGATCACGTTTATACCCAAAAAGCCCTTAAAGACTATGCCAGTGAAAGTGAGCGTGCCAATCGCCAACTACAAAGTCACGTTCGTGCTGGTGAAGTGGTTTTGTCGATGGGCATGAAAAAGCGTTTATATTATCGTTGGTTATCTGCTTTTTTGAGCAGTTTACAGCATCAAAATACTCAGTTACGCATCTATGCAAAAATCGCCACCCTATCCAAAACCATACGTCACCTGACCCCTATGGGCATGATGGGACTGGGAGCTTATCTATCCATGAATCCCAGTGCTGATGGTCAAACCGTGTCAGTATTTGTGATTATTGCCGCCTCTACCCTGATGGGACGCGTTATTGGGATGGCTGATACCGCCATTTCTAGTTGGAAACTCCTGCTCATGGCCTACTCAGGTATCAAAGGGTTAGACAATTTGTTCAAGGAACACCTTGAGAAGGATGATGAGAAAAGCATGGTGCTTGCTCACCCGATTCAACACTTAGCAATGAGCCAAGTGGGTTATCTTTCACCACAAAGTCACACCTTTATCCTACATGACATTACATTGAACGCACAAAGTGGACAATTATGGGCAATCATGGGTAACAGTGGTTCGGGGAAATCAACATTGGCAAAACTCCTGATTAACGTCTGGGGCATGACTCATGGTAGTTTACGCATCAATGACATCGAGCTTAAAACACTAGACAGCAACACACTAGGCGGTCAAGTGGGTTACTTACCTCAAGATATTGAATTACTGTCAGGCAGTGTTGCACAAAACATTTGCCGTTTTTCAACCAAATACTCACAGGATCAGCTTGAAGAAGCGGCACGTTTGGCGGGTATTGATACGTGGATTAGTCAACTGCCACAGGGCTATGATACCCAAATTGGGTTCGCTGAGGGACATCTTTTATCTGGTGGGCAAAGACAACAAATTGCACTGGCTCGTGCTTTCTTTGGACGACCGTCCTTGCTGGTATTAGATGAACCTAACGCCAATTTGGATGAACAAGGAGAGGCGCGGCTTAATGCCGCTTTGCTGTTTCTTAAGTCTATTGGCACCATCGCTTTTGTGGTCAGCCATCGGCAAAGAATTATGAATGTTGCCGATCAGCTACTCGTACTCAACCGTGGTACGCCTAGCTATATCGGTGCGCCATCTGATTATCAAGAGAGAGCCTAATCATGTGGTCATTGTTACGCACCTTTAAGGGTGAAATTGCTTTTTTATTCGTGATTAGCTTAATTGCGAATTTGCTATTTTTAACCTCACCTTGGTACATGATGCAAATTGCAGACAAGGTGTTTGTCTATCGCAGTATGGAAACCCTAACCCTACTCACCAGTGTGTTACTCTGGTTATTTTTGATCATGGGACTCTTAGAATTTGTCCGTGGCAGAATCATGGCAGGCATTGCCTTTCGAGCAGAAAGCACCTTCTACAACAAACTTTATCAAGGCTTATTGATTCAATCAGCAGATGGGAAAATTGAAACCCCAGAGCATTATATTACTGACATCAATCAAATTCGCCAATTTGTTTCTGGGGAAGGTTTTTTTGGACTTTTTGACCTCTTTTGGATGCCCATTTATTTGGTGGTGCTATGGTTTTTTTCGTGGAAACTGGCGTGCTTTGCGGTTCTTATGGCAAGCATTAGCTTGATCGTATCATTGATCACTCATCGTTTGGGACATCGTGAATACGAGCATGCACATGGTTTAGGCTATGAGGCGAACAATGAACTTATCTCACAATTACGCAATCTCTCTGCTATTAAGTCGATGGGCATGATCCAAGGGGCGCAACAGCGTTGGTTAGAAAAACAAATGGCAAGCATTGAATCCTATTTCATTGCCAATGAACAACTGTCACTTTGGTACAGTTTGTCCAAAAACTTTCGCTATGTGTCAATGACCTTAATTATGGCGACCAGTGCCTTTTTGGTGATTGAAAATGAATTAACTGTCGGTATGATGGCCGCCAGTGGTTTGTTGCTTGGTCGGGTGATTATGCCCATTGATGCCTTAGGTAATGCCCTAAAAAACATTGCGCAAATTGAACATTCTCTCGAACGCTTACATGGTTTAATGTCACAGCGTGACCATGCCGCACGCTATCGCCCCTTGGTAGATCCTAGTCAGGGATTGACCTTAGCACAACTCACTGTTTTGACTGAAAATGGTGAGAGACTGTTGCTTAACGACATTACTTTTAGCCTGCCACCAGCTTCTTGCTTGGTGATTTTGGGACCTAATGGGGCGGGAAAGACCACCCTCATTCGTACGCTGGCGGGGTTGGTCACGCCAACCTCAGGAAAAATAACCTTCGCTGGTACGAATTTGGCTCAGGTTCATGCTGATCATATTGGCTATGTGCCACAGGACGTTACGCTGATTGAAGGCTCACTCGCACAAAACATTTGCCGATTTGGTAAAATTGATGATCAAAAAATGATTACGGCTGGTCAATTGGTTGGTATCCATGATTTTATTATGACGCTCAAAGATGGCTATCATACACAAGTCGGGCATCAAGCCCTGCACCTTTCAGGCGGACAAAAACAAATGATTGCGCTGGCTCGCGCCATTTACAACGCACCAGAATGCTTACTGCTAGATGAACCTAACTCTAGCCTTGATAAGCTAGGGCAACAATCCTTACTCACCAGTATCAACGCCATGAAACAACAAGGCAGTAGCGTTATTGTGTCAACACACCAATACAGTTTACTTCCTTTTGCTGACTATATTCTGACCCTAGATCATGGTCAGGTGGTGTTATTTGAAAGCCGTCAATCCTTAATTGAGCGGTTACAAGCAGGAACTCCGTCATGATATACACAGAAACATCAGAAACCATGGGAACACGATAATGTCTTCACCTCATTCTCCCTCTGAAGCGGCATTGAGCAAACGCGCCAAACGAGCTCTTTATGAAATAGGTTTTTACAAACGCCTAGGGTATTTTGTCTCTTTGGTGATGTTTTTAGGATTTTTTGCGTGGATGGCCATTGTGCCCTTAAAAGGCGCGATTGTGACTGACGGTAAAGTGGTTACCAAAATTGCCAATAAGGTCGTGCAACATCCGACAGGTGGCATCGTATCAGCATTGCTGGTAAAAGAGGGAGACTTAGTCACCAAAGGTCAGATACTCATTCGTTTGTCGGATGTGCAGGTGAAAAGCCAACTTGACATAGTGACCAGACGCTGGCAACAAGCAAAAATGAACCTAGACCGCTTACGCGCCGAAAGAGATCATAAAAGCACCATTACATGGTCGCCAGAAGTACAGACACTACTCGATCAGAATGATGCTCTCAAAGATGAAGTCAATACGCAGATTGCTTTGTTTGAGGCACGAAAACAGGCGATCATCAATGAGCAAGCCATGTATGACAAACGTATCTCGCAAACCAAACAACAGATGGTGAGTTTGGATAATTTAATTCGTGCGGAACAAAAACGCACAGGATCGCTCAGTCAAGACTTGCAAGACTGGGTAAAACTTTATGAAAAACGCTTTACCGATAAGGTCAAAGTGCGCGACTTACAAAGACAACTCAGCGATCTGGAAGGCAGTATTGCCTCACGTCATGCCGATGTAGATCGGTTAGGACAAAGCATTTTAGAAACGGAGCGTCTTGCCAGTCAACGTCAAGAAGAAAATATGAAAGACATTTCCGAACAAATCAAACAACAACAAGAGTTGGAAATGGAAGCCAGTTATCAACGAACCGCCCTATTAGATGAGCTTAATCGTTTAGAAATTATGGCAACCGAAGATGGTCGAGTGGCAGGATTAGAAGTCACTACGGTTGGTGCTGTTGTTGACGGACATAGAACCTTAATGTACATTGTGCCTGCCAATAATGAATTTATGCTCAGTGTTAAGGTAAAACCTACTGACATAGATCAGGTATTTGTGGGACAATCTACAGAAATTAAATTTACTGCCTTCCGTTTGAATTTTATTCCCGTGATTTATGGCGAAGTCGTTTCTGTGGGTGCAGATGCGCTACCTGATGATACGGACAAACGTCCCTATTATCGTGTGCGCGTCAGTATCCCACAAGACGCGATTGATACCCTTGCCAAACAACAATGGCAATTGGTACCTGGTATGCCTGCAAATGCTTACTTAAAAACACGCGAAAGAACCCTGCTGAACTTTATGTTGCGTCCTTTTGAACTGATGATCATGAACGCGTTTAATGAGGATGACGGCTTGGCACAATAACAAGGAGATTCGCCCACAATGACACATTGTTTATCACGCCCACGCCTCTTGTCGCTGAGTTTGCTCAGTGTCTGCTTATTCCCCCTGTCGAGTCATGCACTGACCTTGGCAGAGGCTGTAAAATTCGCCATCGAACGGGATGCAGGCTATGCGGCAAGTTTGAGCAGTGTCAAAGCGGCAGAAGAACAACCTGAGCAGGCAAAAGCACAACTCAAGCCGAGTTTGTCCTTGAGTTCACGTCAGCTGACGGAATCCTATCGTATGCCCTCCTCTAGCACAGGAAAATCGACACGACAAGAGTCCATACAGTCCCATTATTTGCAATTTTCGCAACCCATTTACAATCCCAAACTCTGGCGTAGTCTCTCTTTGGCAGAGCAAAGGGTCGTACAAGCCAAGCTGATACAGGAAAAATCCTTACAAGACCTGATTGCTAAGGTAGGCGATGCCTATTTTTCTGTGCTTCTGCAACAAGCCTATTTACAGTTGAGTATTCAACAGCGTCAAACCATCGAAGATCGACTGGCACAGGTGACGGCGGCGATGGAGGTTGGCTACGCCAGTCAATTAGATGTCAATAGTTTACAGGCTGAACGTGACGATATGTTGGCAAAACAACTGCTTGACGAACAACAACTGATCTTAGCACGCAAACATTTAGCACAGATCACAGGTCAAAGCCTTCCTGATCAATTAACCCTACCCAAAATCGACACCAAACAACTGCTGACTCAGTTGGTCAGTTCACCAGATGAGTTTTTATCCGCCATTTCGCATAATCTGTTGGTTCAGATCAAGGTGGTTGAGGCAGACATTGCACGCAATGAGGTAGCCGTAAGAGAGTCGGAACACGCACCCACCGTGAATCTCGGTGGTTATTACAGTCAAACCGATGGAACCAACTACCTTGCGCAAAAGTTTGATGATCAGGTGGTTTATGTCGAACTGAGCCTGCCACTCTATCAGGGTGGCATGACCGACTCTCGCGTACGTGAAGGCAAAGCACAAAGCGAAAGCCTAGAACAGCAAGTCTTAGCGCAAACGCGTGATACGCACCAACAAGTACAACAAGCCTTAGCCAGTCTCACCACCTCAGGAGAACGCTTAACCGCAATTCATCAGGCGATTTCCTCTGGAGAAATCTACTTAGAGTCGATTGAAGAGGGCTTTCGTTTAGGATTAAGAGACATCAGCGAAGTGTCACGGGCAAAAGCACAGCTTCTCACCAACAAGCGTGAGCAGGTTAAAACACAACTAGACTTTGTCAGCACGATTTTGCGCTTATACACACAAGTTGGACAGCTCACGCCAGAAACCATTGCTCAACTCGATCATCAACTGGTGATTCCTGCTGAACCACTGACAACACCAGCTTCACCTCGTAGCAACAATGCAACCCAATTAGCCAGTTCTAATCAACCCAAGAAGATGTTACTCCCTACCTCTGCTACGAACAACGCACCCGTCATGGTTAAAAACACCTCAGAAACGACCAGCGATCACAGCAATGAAGGATTAGCAACACCCAGCAACTGGACAGAGCATCATCAACAGACCATCGCCCAACTGAAAGCGTTACAAGAAAAAGGCGTGACGCACACCATTCAATTGATGTCAGATGTTTGGCGCACACGTGATGGCTTTATGGGACAAGCCCGAGCGCGACTCAAGCCATTACCAGAGCAATCAACCTTTGTGATTGATTATCAACTGGCGGATGGTCGTCAACGTATCGCGTTAATTTACGGTAGCTATTCAGGCAATGATTCAGCAGAGTCTGCGTTACAAACCTTGCCACAAGAGGTATTAAAGCACCAACCTATGCTCAAACGCCTTGATCAGATTATTAAGGGCATGGAAAGTTTTTCACTTACCGACGCGCCCTAAGAAATAATCAACCGCCGCTGGAT